>CAZPFI010000001.1:0-66701 GCA_964585795.1 uncultured Muribaculaceae bacterium
GTATCATGACTGTTTAAAACTCTGTAGGGAATAACCTTGTCTCCCGGTTTGAACTCATCCATCGAAAGTTCTGCACCTTTTGGATTAAAAAGCTGAGGCACCAGGTCTGTGGCTGCAATATAAACCGCTCTGTTTCCGGTGTATGGATTGAAGGAGTCAATCATTGAGTAGGATATTGAAGGTCCTACACAAAGAGCTGTATTTGAAGGAAGTGTCCAGGGTGTTGTGGTCCATGCAAGTATATAAAGCGGCAGGGGGTGCCCTGTTTCCTTATGTGCAAGGGCAAAGAGATCTTGAGACTCCTCACTTTCAATAACCCTGAACTGTGCCGTACAAGTAGTATCTTTAACATCTCTGTAACATCCGGGCTGATTAAGTTCGTGAGTGCTGAGCCCGGTTCCGGCTGCAGGAGAGAACGGCTGAATTGAGTAACCCTTATAAAGGAGTCCCTTTTCATAAATAACCTTAAGCAGATACCACAGAGTCTCTATATATCTGTTGTCGTAAGTTATGTAAGGGTTGTTCATATCAACCCAGTATCCCATCTGCTCTGTGAGTCCCTCCCACTCTTTGGTGTACTTCATAACCTCTTTACGACAGGCAGAGTTGTACTCATCAACTGTTATGGTGGTTCCTATATCCTCCTTGGTAATTCCCAGTAATTTCTCCACTCCCAGCTCTACCGGAAGTCCGTGTGTATCCCAGCCGGCCTTTCTTTTTACAAGAAATCCTCTCTGTGTCTTGTAGCGGCAAAAGACATCTTTAATTGCTCTTGCCATAACATGGTGAATACCAGGCATTCCGTTTGCCGAAGGGGGCCCTTCATGAAAAATAAAAAGCGGTGCTCCCTCTCTCGATTCAAGGGTCTTTTGAAAGCACTTCTCCTTATTCCATTTTTCTAATATAGAGCGGTTTATCTCCGCTAAGTCTAAATTTTTATACTCGGCAAACCTCATTTCAGAAATTTTTGTGAATTTGCAAAGATACGATTATTCACTACTTTTGAAAAAAATTGCTGTGGAATCCTCTTATAATATTGCAGATATTGTTATTGTGGCACTTCTTATCCCTGCCGTAATCGGAGGGATGAGAAAGGGCTTCATAAGGCAGGGGGTTGCTTTAGTAGCCCTTGTAACCGGAATATGGGCAGGATGGCACTTCTCCTCCCTGTTGTCGGAGTGGTTTAAAGTCATTTTCAAAACCGAAAACCCGGTAATAGACATTATAGCATTTGCTGTAATATTCATCGGAGTTTTGCTTCTGCTAAACCTTGCAGGACATCTGGTATCGGGTATTGTCAAACTTGCACTGCTGGGATGGCTTGATAAAATACTGGGAGTGGCATTCGCATTACTTAAATACGGATTCATACTCAGCATAATTGCGCATATCTTAAACTCCCTTGACAAATTGTACAATTTTCTTCCGCAGGAGATGCTGGCGGGCTCTAAGCTTTACTCATTTATCTCTTCAATTGCACCCACGCTTTTTCCATATCTGAAAGAGTTGGCTGAGAACAGTCAAAGTTTGGGTGATTATTTTAGTAATCTTACCTGAAATTTTTAAAATCAGCTACTCCATTCTTAGGATTGGTTAAAAAATGGTTCCTGAATAAAATTCTTGTCTTTTACCTCTCTTGTCACTCATTATTTACTCATTTGTAATAGATTAGCAAATGGAAATATGCTCCTGTGTGCTGTTGGAATTCTTATGAGCAGGAGAAGTGGGTGACGGAGGGGGCATATTTCCTTTTTAGATCTATTATTTACCGCAGAGACAGATATGAGGGGAGGAGTTAAGAAAAGACAATTTGATGCAAGCGACTGTGGTGTGGCATCACTTGCTTCAGTAGCTGCTTATTACGGCATTCAAATACCGCTTTCGGTTATAAGAGTCAATAGTGGTACAGATTCGGGCGGAACAACCATAAAAGGGATGGTAGAGGCCGCAAGAGAGATTGGGTTTGAAGCAGAAGGATACAAAGGCACCTGTGACTCTCTGAGTAAAATTCCGCTGCCTGCTATACTCCATATCGCTAAAGAGGGTGGAATGCTTCACTATCAGGTACTCTACTCAGTCAATGACAGTAAGTGCAGGGTTATGGACCCTTCCGACGGTCAACTGCACAGAATATCTTTAAGTGAATTGCTCAAAGAGTGGACCGGATATATGATACTCTTTACTCCCCCTGCCAAAGGGTTGAGTAAAATATTCAACAGAAGTGGAGTTGGGGGTTTTCTGTTTAAAATGCTTGTCAAAAGATTAAGATTCTATTCATCTGTTCTTACTCTCTCTGTAATTCAGATAATTGTATCCATTTCGGTCTCTCTTTTCATAAGAGAGTTGCTGGACAATGTCATACCTTCAGGAGATAATGAGAGGTTGTTCTACATTTCCGTTTATTTGGTCTGTGCCATTGTCGCCGCAGTAATAGTGTCGGTATTTAAGCAGAGACTGCTGCTTTGGTTTGCAATTGATACCAACAGAGAGCTTACAGAAGAGTATATAAATCACATTCACATGGTTCCCCTGAATTTTCTAAACTCTTTCAAAACCGGAGAGATAGTATCGAGGTTAAACGATATTTACAAAATTGGTGCTTTAATGGCAGGAACTTTAGTACAGGCGTCAATATCTCTGCTGACACTCTCACTGGCATTGTTCATACTGTTTAAAACCGACTGTCGTCTTGCTCTTTTCTGTCTCTTATTCATTCCTGTTTTTGTTACAATTTTCCTCATCCACGACAGGTTTAATAAACCTCTTATGAAGAAGAGCATGGAGAGTGCAGCAAAATTTCAGAGTGCTGTAATTGAGAGTATAAAGGGTATGGCAACAATTAAAAATTATGTAATTGAGAGTGTCTCATCTGCAAACTTAAAAGGCAGACTGGGTCATCTGCACTCTCAATTGCTAAAGGCAGGTAAAGCATCGGTTGCAGCATCAGCTGCTGCAGAGCTGACATTGGGGATGTTGACTGTTTCAATACTCTGTATGGGAGGAGCAGCTGTCCTGGGTGGAGCGTTGTCGGTGGGTCAGATGATATCTTTCTACACCATAACAATGCTCTTTTCGGGTCCGCTGCAACAACTCTCATCTGTTTTCGCTACGGTAAGAGAGGGAAGCACTGCTACTGCAAGATACTGTGACATAATCTCTGCACCGGCTGAAGGGTACTCGAAAAACCACGGAGAGGTCAATGAAAAATATCAACCGGGTTATTGTGACATTATCCTTAAGGCAGATGCTGTTTCATTTGCATACCCCGGAAGGGATACCCTGTTTCAAAACCTCTCTTTTGAGGTTGCCGGAGGTGAGGTACTTGCTGTAACAGGAGAGAGCGGCTGTGGCAAAAGCACACTTGTATCAATCATTCTCAGACACTTAAAGCCGGTTTCGGGTAAAATTTTCTTTAACATGACTGATATCTCATTAACTGACATTGAGTGGTGGAGAAGCAATATCTCTGTTGTTCCTCAGAATCCATCTCTGTACGGAGATACCATACTCGATTGTATTGCGTGCGGATGTGATTTGACCGAGAGTAAAACAAAATCCCTCCTCAAAGAGGCAATATCTGCTCTGGAGCTTTTAAAAATGTCGGAACAGCTCCCTGCAGGTCTTGCATCAAATGCCGGAGAGTGCGGAGCTTTACTTTCGAGAGGTCAGCAGCAGAGAATAGCTTTTGCAAGGGCATACATAAGAGATCCTTCAGTAGTTATCCTGGACGAGGCCACTTCATCCCTCGACCATCACTCCTCTTTGCTTATTTATGATATGGTTTTGCTTATGAAAAAAAGAGGGAAAGCTGTAATAATGATAACGCACGACAGTTCTCTTTGCCAAAAGGCAGATAAGATTCTTAGATTATAACCCGGTTAAAGGGCATAAACGGAGGGTGCACACTCCATGCGGATCTCTGCGCGCATTTTCTGCAGAGGAATAAATTATTTACAAAATATGAAAGAGTATGTGAAAGATGAGTGGGGTTTGAAAACTCTTGACAAAAATGAGATGCAGGTTTGCGGAGGAATGACCTGGCGCGAGTTCTGGCTGTTGCTTAATGCTATTGGAGATGCAGTTAAAAAGGCAGAAAAATACTGGCCCAGTTTTAAAGAGGGATTTCAAACAGGTTGGGAGGCAGCGTAATGAAAAGAGTAGAGTTAAACGGCTGCACTCTAATGGTTCTCGACCATAAAACAAGTTGCAGAATATCCGGTGGTTCCCAGGGCTGGGATTACGAGATAGCAGAAGCAATAGGCGTTGCGGTAGGTTACAGTGTAAAAAAATTGTGGAACCTGTTTATGTCATACAGCAGAAACCTTACCCAAATGCAGGCAAACACTCAGGTAATTTACAAGTAGCGTTGTAATTACATTTATTATTTTTTGGGAGTTTTGTAATAGAAAAAAATTAACTTTGCGCATTATGAAAATTTATTACAAACTCCCTTTATTTCTACTCCTTATAATCCCATCGCTGCTGAGCGGGCAGAAACGGTGGAGTCTCGAGGAGTGCATCAGGTACGCCTGGGAAAACAATCTGCAAATCAAACAACAGGAGCTTGCTGTTGAGCAGAGTGAAAACAATCTGGAGCAGGCAAAGTTAAATTATGTCCCCACTCTCAATGCATCTATCAGCCATTCAATGAACTGGGGACGCTCCGTTAACTTGCAGAATCTGGAAATAATCCAGAATAAACTTACTCAAAGTACAAGTGCCAGCGCCAGAGCTGCAATCAATGTTTTTGAAGGTTTCACAAAAAGCAATGAGGTTAAGAGCAGGTCTCTGCAAAGAGATATCTCGGTTGAAGAGGTCGATAGAATAAGGAACGACATCTCAATAGAGATTGCACGGATGTATCTTCAGATACTTTTATCGAAAGAGATGCTCAAAACGGTACAAAACAGCATAATAAGCGTTGGCGATCAGGTTGAAAGGACTAAAAAGCTTGTAGATGCCGGAAGTTTGCCGTACAGCTCACTGCTTGAGATGCAGGCACAACTTGCTGCAGAGAAGGTGCAGGTTGTAAATGCAGATAATCAGCTGCAAAATGCAGTTCTGGCACTTGTTCAGCTTCTGGATCTTGAGAATGACAAAGATTTTGACATCCTCGATGTTGATGTCGACCTTATGGTAAAAGAGTTCACCGGTGAGAAGGTTAACGAACTGTATGAGTCCTCTCTGGAGCTTCCACAGATAAGAAGCGCAAGAATGAAACTGACAAATGCTGATGTTCAGCTGGCGATTGCAAAGGGAAGGGTTCTTCCATCTGTTTCATTCTCTGCCGGCTACGGAACCTATTACAGCGACAGCAGAGAGCAGGCCTTTTTTGACCAGTTTAACGAAAACAGAAACCCTTAAAGAGGGTTTGGAATAAATATTCCCATTTTTAATAATTATCAGGTAAGAACTTCCGTTAGAAATGCCAAACTGGGAGTGAAAAGTTCACAGATAGAGCTGAGAAGCCGGCAGCAGATGCTTTTCAAAGAGATACAACAAGCCAATAACGATGCTTTTGCATATTATCAGAAATACATAGCTTCGCAAAGCAATGTTGAGGCAATGGAGGAGTCGTTCAGGTATGTACAGCAAAAATTTGATGTAGGTGCGTTGAATGCAACAGACTATTCGGTTGCAAGGGCAAATCTTTTTAAAGCCCGGTCGGACTATTACCAATCGAAATATCAGTATGTATTCCAGCTGAAAATACTCGATTTCTACAAGGGACGCCCAATAACACTGTAATTTTCAAGAAATTTTAATTGCAAAAAACACAACTAAGATGAAAATAAAGAAAAACATAAAATGGATTATTGCAGTTGCATTTGTCCTTATAATTGTTCTTGCAATTTTTGGAAGCAGCAGGAAAAAGGGTGTTACATCAGTAACATCAGAGACTATATCCAGAAGAACCATTACAGAGGTAATTCCCGCAAACGGAAAGATTAAACCGGTTGTTGAGGTTAAAATCAGTCCTGATGTGTCAGGAGAGATAGTTGAACTGCATTACAAAGAGGGAGACCTTATTAAGAAGGGAGACCTTATAATTAAAATTAAGCAGGATGTCTATATCTCTATGAGAGACCGTGCAGAGGCATCACTTAACTCAGTGAGGGCTCAGCTGACGCAGCTTAAGGCACAGTTTATCCAGATAGAGCAGACATATAACCGTACCAAAACACTGTATAGTCAGGGTGCCCTTTCACAGGCAGATTACGAGACTGCTTCTTCACAGTATTTTGTTGCAATCGAGCAGATAAAAGCAGCAGAATTCAATGTTAAAAGTGCAAGTGCTGCTCTGAAGGAGGCCGAGGAAAACCTTGTAAAGACAGTTATTTATGCGCCAATGGATGGTATAATATCAAAGATGAGCGTAGAGAAGGGGGAGAGGGTTGTAGGAACCAGTCAGATGGCAGGAACAGAGATGCTGAGAATTGCAGACTTCGAAGATATGGAGGTACTTGTGGATGTTAACGAAAATGATATAATACGAATTAAGCAGGGAGATACCGCCTCTATTGAGGTTGATGCCTATCCAAACAGAAGATTCGCCGGGGTTGTAACCCAGATAGCAAACTCTGCAAAAAATATCGGCTCGTCTCTGGAGCAGGTTACAAATTTTGAGGTAAAGATTTATCTGTTAAAAGACTCATATTCCGATATCTCTACTGAGGGCAAACACCCGTTTCGTCCCGGAATGTCTGCATCGGTCTCTATAAGAACTGCGCAAAAAGACAGCATTCTCACCATTCCTCTGCAGGCGATAACAACCCGGTCTGATCTCATACCCGACAGCTTAAAAACCAACCTTGGGGTAAATGAATCGCTGGAGCAGGTATTTGTTGTCAAAGAGGATAATACGGTAGATGTGAGAATTATTACAACAGGTATTCAGGATCTGTCAAACATTGAGGTTCTCACCGGTCTGGAAGATGGAGAGAGGGTTGTAACAGGTCCGTTCTCAGCCATAAGCAGAGTGCTTAAGAAGGGAAGTGCAGTTACCGGAGAGGGAATCTCAAAGGTTAAAAAATAGACAGAATTAATGGCAAACTCCCCCGTTCTGCTCAGTATAGAGACAAGTACAGAGTTGTGCTCTGTGGCAATCTCACAAGGTACTGAGGTTATTAAAGAGAGTGTCGTAAATCAGCCGAAAGCACACGCAAAGATTCTTGCTCCGATGATTGATGAGATACTCAAAATTTCGGGTATTCCGTTGGAAGAGTGTGATGCTGTGGTTGTAAGCAGTGGTCCGGGGTCCTATACCGGTCTGAGGGTTGGTGTTTCAACCGCCAAGGGGTTATGTTACGGGGCAAAAAAACCGTTGATATCTGTGGGTTCGCTCGACATACTAGCCAATCTGGCTGTAATAGAGCACAATAAAAATACAGACTTAATTCCCCGGAATATTATTGCTATGATTGATGCGAGGAGGATGGAGGTCTACTCTGCAATCTACTCTGCTGACGGGGAGAGGTTATCTGCCGTTGAGGCAGTGATTATTGATGAAAAGAGTTATCACGACACTCTGGAGAGTGGATTAACTCTTTTCTGTGGTGATGGTGCGTTAAAGGTGATGGATGTGATTAAACACCCTAACGCACAGTATATGGGGATAAACGCAAGTGCCGGAGGTATGGTTGCTCCGGCACTTATAAAATTTGAAGAAAGAGAGTTTGAAGATGTCGCCTATTTTCAGCCATTTTATCTCAAGGAGTTTGTAGCTGGCATATCCAAAAAGAGCATCATCTGATTAATGAGGCAATCTTTCTCTCCAGTTCATCGTTAAATATATCACGAGCTACCAGAACACCTGTTCTGTCAATGACAAAATTTGCAGGAACCTCGCGTACATTGAATGCTGATATTGCTGATGAGTTTGCTCCCAGTCCGTCACATACACTTATCCACGGCAGATTTTGTTCCCTTACTGCATTTGCCCAGGCAGTTTTGTCAACATCTACACACACCTGGTATATTTCAAGACCCCGTAAGCTGAATCTGTCATACAGTTTAAGCAGATCCTGGTTCATCATCCTCTGATTTGCATCATGAACACTCCAGAAAGAGAGTATAATAACCTTTCCGGAAAGTTCGGATAATGATTTTATGTTGGCTCGCGTATCCGGCAGAGCAATCTCGGGGAAACCTTTTTCGGATGCCTCCAGAAGTTTATTGTTTAAAATTTGGAATTGTTCTCTGCCTTTTATCTCTTCCTGAAGTTTTGACAGATATACCGAACCGGGAAACATTAATTGCAGAGTGTCATAAACCCTCTGAAACAGAAACATGTCCCTTACATCAGCAAAAAGAGGAAGCTCGGGTGTTAACTTATGGTAAAGCAAAATAAGATTTGTAATTGAACGCGGGTTTGAGTAGATGTGCTTTATTGCACTCTGTTTCTGTTTTACATACAGAGAGCCCAGCATGAGGTTCAGCTCGTCTGACAACCGCTTATCTCCCGAGCTGACAGCATTGCTCATCTGTTTGCCAAACTCTTCAAATTTTTGTGTTGTCTGCCATAACTCTCTCTCCAGATCCATAAGCAGAGTGCTCTCCGGAGAACCCTCAATTACTGTGTCTGAACCTGTGGTATCGGCAGTTATTTTAACTCTGTCTCCCGGAACCATTACAAGTGAGGCCAACCTGTTTCCGTTATGGTAGAGGTAGTAAAACTCCGGCCCCCTGTAGCTCTTTTTAACCCTGTAGCTGAATTGACCGTCACCACCTGTTTTAATTGTATCAACAGTTATTTGTGTATTAACTGCAAGTTTTGTAAGAACCAGTTTCCCGTTCTTCAAACCATCTATTCTGCCTTCAAGCCTGGCTTCGTTCCTCTTGTTAGAACAACCCAGAGCTATTATTGAGATAAATGAAATAATAAGAAGTCTCCTCATCACAATTATTAAAATTACATTTTTGAATTAATGGCTGCGGCAATCTCTGCCATCCTCTCAGGCGACAGCTTAAGTTTGGGTTTGTTGATATCCAAATCACTTTCCCTCTCCAGCGGAATGAGGTGTATGTGCGCGTGAGGTACCTCCATTCCAAGAACGGCTACACCTACCCTTTTACATGGTATAGCTTCCTTTATGGCTTTGGCAACCTTTTGTGCGAAAACGAACAGTGCGGCTAACTCATCCTTTTCCAGATCGAAGATATAGTCCTGTTCTCTTCTGGGAATAACAAGAGTGTGTCCCTCCTTAACCGGATTTATATCCAGAAAGGCATAGAATTTATCATCCTCTGCCACTTTGTAGGATGGTATCTCTCCTGCTGCAATTTTAGAAAAAATTGAAGGCATATTATTTTGAAATTTCCAGTATTTCGAATTTAAGAATCCCCGATGGTACGGTAACCTCAACAACTGCTCCTTTCTCCTTACCTATAAGTGCTTTTCCTATTGGTGTAGCAGCAGCAAGTTTGCCCTCTCTGAGGTTTGCCTCTGTCTCTCCTACAAGGGTATATTCCACGATAGAGTTATTGGTAAGATTTTTAAGCTTTACCCTGTTAAGAATTTGCACATGAGTTGTGTTTATGCGTGACTCATCGATAATCCTGGCATTGGCAATCATCTCTTCGAGTTTTGCAATTTTCATCTCAAGCAACCCCTGTGCCTCTTTTGCAGCGTCATATTCGGCATTTTCCGAGAGGTCTCCCTTGTCTCTTGCCTCGGCTATCTGTCTGGAAATTGCAGGACGCTCCACGCTGGTAAGCTGATGATGCTCTGCTTTAAGCTTTTCTAATCCCTCCAGGGTTAAATAATGAATTTTTGACATAATACAGAAAATTAAAAAGAATCCTGCAATACAGGACTCTTTGAGACAAAGTTATATAAATATTCTTTAATAAAAAAATCCTACTCTTCGAATTTGGGTTTTGCCAGTTGCGAATAGATTATAAAAAGTCTTTGATCGAAATCTTCTCCTGCCACTGTATGTTTGTGATCTTTTTCGGCTGTTCCTTCAAAATCGGATATCTCTTTGCTTATGTATAAATCTCCGGTGACATCAATCTGTTCGCTTTGCGCCCGTTGGTCTGTATCAAGAGGTTGGAAAGTGTATTCCGGAGTCTCGGGAGGAAGAGTGTCCAGGGGATTATCTGCTGTATCAAGTGCCGGAAGATAAGGATCTTGCTCGTCATCCTCAAAAATTGTTGTGCTGCTTCCAAAAAGTGACTCCAGGTCTCTCCTCAGCTCTTCCCTGGGATCGCGCTGTACCTGAGGTGATATATCCGGATTGTCACTCCGGTTTTGCCTTTGCCTCTGCATCTCCTTCTTCTTTTTTTCACCAAAAACCTGGAAGGCGATTACTGCAATCGCTATCAAAATTGTTATTATTGTAGAGTCCATATTATCTTAGTTTTGTCTCCTGCTGACGAAGAAATTTAAAAGAGTTCTCCCTGTCCTTGTGAAGTTGAATCTTTAGCTCTTCCAAAGATGAGAATTTTTGTTCATTTCTCAACCTTCCGGCAAACTCAATTTTTAGAGGGAGACCATAAATATCCTCATCAAACTCCAGCAGATGCGTCTCTATTGTTTTATCATTCCCGAATGATACTGTAGGTCTGGTTCCAATATTGGTTATACCCCTGTAAACCCTCCCGGACGACTCTGCCCAGACAGCATATACGCCATCCTCCGGAAGCAACTTTAAAGGTTCGTAAAGCATTATGTTTGCCGTAGGAAAGCCAATTGTCCTCCCTATCCTCTGACCCTCCACAACCACACCTTCCAAACCGTATCTGTATCCCAGCATAAGGTTTGCTACCCCTATATTGCCGCTTATGATACACTCCCTTATCTTGGTTGAACTTATCTTTGACGGAGAGGATGAAACTACAAGATTGTCGGCACAAACCGGCTCCGGCTCTTTCAATTGGGAGTAATCTACATCCTTATCTCCAAACTGCTCGACCCTTACAGGTGTAAGCCCCTTTATTCTGGCTATACGGAACATCTCCTCCTGGGTCTGGTTAAGGTCGCTGCCCATTCTGTGATCGTAACCTACCACCAGAGTGGTTACCGAGTACCTCTTTATGAGGTAGTCTCTGAAAAACTGTTCGGTTGTCTGTTTTGCAAACTCCCTGTCGAACGGAATAACATGAATGTCATCAATGCCTATGGATTTAATCAGTTTCTGCTTCTCCTCAAAGGAGTTAAGAAGCCGGAATCTTACTGCATCCTTTTGCAGAACTGCCCTTGGGTGCGGCCAGAATGTAATTACAGCAGATTTGCGACCCTGCTCGTTAGCAAGCTGGCACACCTTCTCCAGAACAGCTCTGTGACCGAGATGAACACCATCAAAAAATCCTGTACACGCTACAACCATTTTACTAAATCAAAATCTTGCCGGTGAGGTAATTCAGGGTGTTTTGCAAATATCCTTCCCGCAATATTGAATACTCCTGCAGTCTCTGCAAGCAAAACACAGCTGTATTTGGCTATTCCCGAATCAAATTCATCCAGTTGATACTCTATTTTCTTAATTATCTTGGGACTGTCATGCAATCCGTTTGCTGTTACCACCATCTCAACTCCAATCTCATGCGGACTGAGGTCACCTGTTGCAACATGAACGGTACAGTCATATTTATCACCAACCATAATGCTGCCTCTGAGGTTGTCGGGTTTATCTGAATATATCACCTCAACATAGGGCCACTCTTTTCTTACACGCTTCTTCCACAATGCAATCTCCCTTGCCAGAGCATAATCATCAGCTGTAATTCTTATGTTTCTCTCTCTGAGTTTTATATAAAACTTGTTTATATAATCATTGAGCATCCTGTTTGTTGTAAAGTTTCCGGCAACTCTGGCTATACAGTTTTTCACAACATTAATCCATCCCAAAGGTAACATTTGCTTTGGATCTGTCTTATAATAGAGGGGTACTATTTCATTTTCGAGGATATTATATATTGTGGCAGCATCAAATTCATTCTGATAATCTGCATTATCGTAGCTGTTCTCCATAGGGAGTGCCCACCCTGCCCCTTCGCTGTATCCTTCCACCCACCAGCCGTCAAGTACCGAGAAGTGCATAACTCCGTTCATTGCTGCCTTCTCTCCGCTGGTACCGGAGGCCTCCAAAGGTCTTGCAGGAGTATTGAGCCATATATCAACCCCCTGAACCAAATATTTTGCAATGGTCATATCATAGCCCGGCACAAAGATTATCTTTCCGGTAAACTGAGGCATTTTCGACACCTCAACAATCCTTTTTATAAGGTCCTGGCCTGCCTTATCGGCCGGGTGTGCTTTACCGGCAAAGATAAACTGCACTGGGCAGGATAAATTGTTAACTATCTGAGATAATCTTTCGAGGTTGGTAAACAACAGGTGCGCTCTTTTGTAGGTGGCAAATCTTCTTGCAAATCCAATGGTAAGGACATCATCGCGCAGTGCTTCTTTTATTTTAAGTAACTCTGCAGGAGTATAGTGTGCTGTTGCAGATGTACCCGAAAGGCAATCTCTTACCTGTTTGATAAGTTTGGCTCTCAGTTTGTTTCTGACATACCATATTGTACTGCTGTCCACATTGTAGATACCGTTAAAACAGCTCTTATCGTACCTGTGTTGTTTGAACTCTTCACCAAAAACCTGTGAATGTATCTCTTTCCACTCTTTTGCTGTCCATGTGGGATAGTGAACTCCGTTTGTGACATAGTCGACATGCAACTCCTGGGGAAGATAGCCCGGCCATAGCGGTGAGAGTATCTCGCGACTCACTTTCCCGTGCAGCATGCTCACTCCGTTAACCTCCTGAGCAAGATTCGCAGCCAGATTGCTCATAGAAAATTTCTCACCTGAATCTGACGGATCTATTTTACCGAGTGATACCAGAACCTCCCAGTTAATCTTTAATCTTTGGGGATAGTGAGACATATACCCTCTAAGAAGCTCTTCATGAAAAGAGTCGTGCCCTGCAGGTACCGGGGTGTGGGTTGTGTACAGAGATGATGATTTTACAACCTCCATTGCCTCAGCAAATGATAAATTCTGCTCTGTAACATACTCTCTGAGTCTCTCCAGACCGGCAAAGGCAGCATGACCCTCATTAATGTGATAAACATCGGCCTGCACTCCAAGAACTCTCAATGCCCTCACCCCTCCTATCCCCAGAAGAATCTCCTGCTTAAGCCGGTTTTCCCAGTTTCCGCCATATAGGTGATGGGTAACAGACCTGTCTTCGGGGATGTTATCCTCAAAATCGGTATCCAGCAGAATTAGCTGCCTCCTTCCTGCCTCAACCCTCCACAATCTTGCAGAAAGGTTTCTTCCGGGTAAGGCAACAGTTACTGTTAGCCATGTTCCCTGATTGTCTCTTACAGGTGTTACCGGCATTTTTGTAAAATCCTGATGTTCGTAGTGGGCAACCTGATCGCCCTGTGCAGACAGTTTCTGTGTAAAGTAACCATACCTGTACAGTAGCCCCACAGCTGTCATGGGAACTCTCATGTCACTTGCCTCTTTAAGGTAATCTCCGGCTAATACTCCCAGCCCTCCCGAGTATGTTTTGAGTGATTTATCCAAACCGTACTCCATACTGAAATAGGCAATACGCGGTAAAGCTTCATCATCTTTCTCCTGAATATATCTGTTGAACTGTTCATAAACCTTATCCAGCTTTTCAAGAAAAAGCGTGTCTGTCTCCAGTTCGTGATATCTTTTTAGAGAGAGCATATTAAGCATGGCAATGGGGTTTCCATCCGACTCTCTCCACAGCTCTTTATCAACCATTTCAAACAGATCGGATGCTTGGTTGTTCCAACACCACCACAGATTATGAGACAGTGTCTCAAGAGGTGCCAGACGCCGGGGAAGATGTTTTTCTACCAGTATCCGGCTCCAGGACGGTCTGTTGGCAACATCTCTTTTGAAGCTTATGTGGTCTCTATCGTCCTGGCTCACCGGAAATGCACCTCTGCTCTCAACAACCCTGGCAATTGCCATTGTGTATGCCTGCTTATAATACACTATTAGATTATCCCATAGAGCTATAGAGGATATCTCCCTTGCTTTCTCATTAATGGCTGCTCTCTCCTCCTTGGTTGTTTGCGATACTGTTAGCATCTTCTGAAAAACTCTGCCGGTTACATCTTTATAGTTGTTATCTGTTCGGTCAACAACTTCAATTGCATGGCTGTAATCACGGGAGTGTTCTCTTACCCATAACCCAAAACCTGCTAATGAGGTTGTTAAGGTGGGAACCCCGAAAGCAATACTCTCCAGAGGTGTATAACCCCACGGTTCGTAATAGGAAGGAAACAGTGTAAGATCGAGACCGCACAGTAAAGAGTAGTAACTTAAGTTAAATATTCCGTCATCTCCATTGAGGTAAGAGGGGACAAACAGAACCTTAACTTTGTCACTCTTTTTGTTCAACAGATACAACTCCTGTATCCTCCTCATTACAGGGTCATAGGAGGGTTCATTCAGGTTATGTGTAGTGTGCGTGGTATAATCGCCTCCGCTCTCAAATTTGTTTTGTAACATTTTATCAGGACCACTTTCAGATGCGGGAACAAAAATCCAGGCAATAATCTCTCTCTCAAGCTCCTTGCAGTTATTTAAGGAGTATAGCGCATCGAGAAATATATCAATCCCTTTGTTTTTGTACTCATACCTGCCGCTGATTGCAAACATCAGGGCATTCTCGTTTACCTCACTGTTAGTCATTGCTCCGGCTACCTCCCTGAGTCTCTTCCTTGCGGTTTTCACACATATTTTGTGTTCGGTTGCTTTTGGCGTAAAGCTGTTTTCAAACCCGTTGGGAGTTATAACATCCACTTTTCTGCCCAAAAAATGGGCACACTCTTTTGCTGTAATCTCCGAAACAGTGGTAAAAATATCTGCAGTATTTGCGGATATCTTCTCAAGAGAGTGTTGAGATACAATATTAAACTCCTGTGCCTTCTGTTCGGGTGAGTAGTGGTGCATGTTGTCGTAAAGAGGCAGGTTGTTCCCGGCCAAAGATCTTCCAACAACGGTTGCGTGAGTTGTGAAGACCGTTGCTACCGGAAGGTTTGTTGTTTTAAGGTACAAAAGCCCCGCACCTGTCATCCACTCGTGAAACTGAGCAACTGCTTTCTGATGCGGTGAGAGGTTGAATTTTATGAAACTCTCTATTACTTTTCCCGTTGCATATCCAAAGAGTACACTCTGAGTGTAATCCCACTGTCCTGAGAGAGAGTCAAGCTTATAACTCTCCCAGAATCCTGCAAAGATCTGATCTTTTTTGGGCAGATAGAGACTGTAATCGACAAGTATGGCCACAGGGCTGCCGGAAACATTCCATCTTCCCACCCTGATTCTTAATCCCTCCTCTGCTGCCTGCACTCTCCACCCTTTCAACAGCTGACTATCCTCTGTAAATTCGGGATTCTGACGGGTCTCTCTCCACACATCGGGGCCAATTAAAATATGTCTGTTCTGAAGCTCTTTTGACATATTCAGGGCCTTGGTTGCAATTACTGTATGAATACCTCCTACCTTATTACACACCTCCCAGCTAACCTCAAACAGGTAATCGGGTAAAACATAGTTATTTTGTGACATCTCTATTTTTTGGATTTTTCTTTATTGGTAATTTTTTTCTTTGGCTTTTTGGCTGCTGCAATTATCGTTCCCCTATTGTCCGGCCGCTCTTTTACTGCTGTGTCAACCCTTAAAAGAAAATCACTTACCACATTCATGTAGTTAATAAACGCTTCGTATGGAGTTTCGTATGGGTTAAAATACTTATGAACTGCCCCGTCGGAGAAGAATTTTGTACACATGTAGTAGAAATGATCACTCTCCTGAAGTTTCCTGAAATCGTCCAGCAGATTCTTATCATTTGCTGCCATAACTTTATCAAAAGCAGAGTAGAGCTTACCGAAAGCTTCATTCTGCAACTCGTTTCCCAACCATGCACTGGTATCTCTCTCTTCGTCTGCCCACGATATGGGGAAAGGTACATGAAGAGGGGCTACCGGCTGATGTTCCCGGCAAATCTCAGTTGGAGTTGAGAACTTTATACTGCTGTTTCTGAATACCTCTTCGGGTAAATGTCTCAAAAAATGGAAAATACCTGTAGATTCTCTCTGGTGCTCTCCAAAAGTTTCGTAGTCCATAAACAGATTAAGAATATCGTCTTTGTGCAGTGTACTCCTAATCCATTCTACATATTTGCCTGCAGTGAGAGGCCAGTTGCTCCAACCCCTGTCAGAGAACCTGAACGCAATGTCGTCACTGAGGTTGAAGTTTTTAAGAAGAAGCTTAAGCTTGGGATTAATGGCATTTGTATAGAGATAATTTGGACTCTTCCATCCCAATACATGTTTAGCACCCTCTGTGAGCATCGCCTTGTATCCCATATCGGCAACAATACTGCCTATGGAATCGGAGTAGATAAGCTCGGTATTTCTGAAAACACGGGGTTTAATGCCAAAAAGTTCTTCAATTATCTGTGAGTGGAGTTTCACCTGCTCTTTAAACTCTTCCTGGGAGATAAGTGAAGCGAGTGAATGCGAGTAAGTCTCGGCAAGAAATTCAACACACCCGGTCTCTGCCAGCGATTTAAAACTGTCAATAACCTCGGGATAAAATTTTTGAAACTGCTCCAAAGCAGAGCCCGATATTGAGTATGTAACCCTGAATTTGCCATTATGCATGTTAATGAGCTCTTTCATGAGACCATTTGCCGGAAGATAACACCTCTCTGCAATTCTTCTCATAATAGTTCTGTTTGCAAAATCGTCGTAATAGTAACTCTCCTTACCAATATCAAAGAATCTGTACAGTCTCAGACGGTGAGGTTGGTGTACCTGAAAATAGAAACATATCGTTTTTTCCATACGGTAGGTTATTTCTTGTTTAACAATAGACGGGTGTAAATCTCTTTTACGCTGTATGCAGCTGCATCCCACTTAAGTGAATTCACCTCCTCCAGCCCGTTCTTAATGGCGCTCTCCGAGAGTGCAGGGTATGACAATAGTGCATATATAGCGTCTGCCATTGCATCAATATCCCAGAAGTCTACTTTTATTGCGTGCTTTAAAACCTCGGCAACCCCGCTCTGCTTGGATATTATAACAGGAACATTCGATCTCATTGCCTCTAGCGGTGATATTCCAAACGGTTCCGATACAGAGGGCATAACATAAACATCGGAATAGGCGAACATCTCCTTAACCTCTGCACCTTTGAGAAAGCCGGTAAAATGAAACCTGTCCGAAATGCCAAGTTTGGCAACATGTCTTATACATCTGTTAAGAAGATCGCCGCTTCCTGCCATTACAAAGCGAACTTTTGGGTAGCTTTTTATAACTTTCTTTGCTGCTTCTATGAAGTATTCCGGACCTTTCTGATAAGTAATCCTCCCTAAAAATGTGACAATTTTTTCGGGCAGGGCTCTTTCAACATCCAGGTTAACAAAGCCTTGAAAATCAACTGCATTGTGAACAGTTATTACTTTATCGGGATGTATGCCGTATTTATTTATCACAATGTTTCTGGTAAGATGACTAACAGCAATTACTGCATCTGCCTCTTTCATGCCCAGTCTCTCAATATCGTAAACCTCTGTGTTGATATTGCTGCCGCTTCTGTCAAACTCGGTGGCGTGCATATGTACAACCAGAGGTTTGCCGCTTATTCTTTTTGCAGCAATTCCTGCCAGGTATGTAAGCCAGTCGTGTGCATGTATGATGTCAAAGTCATATCTCAGAGCAATCTCTCCGGCAACAAGTGCATAGCGGGCAACCTCTTCCATAAGATTTGTACCATACTTACCCGAAAATTTAAATTTCTGGCCAAACCCCATTTTATAATCCTCAATCTGCCCCTCCTGCAGGTGTGACATCATCTCGGTAAACTCTTTGGGATGGACATACGGAATCATATTCGATCCTATTCTTATGAATTGTACGTTCTCCAAAAAACTCCTCACATCGGAACAGCTTTCCGACACCTCTATATCACTGGCATTAATGATATTGATTGCACTGGTGTCCTCCTCTCCGGTAGCCGAAGGCATTACAAACAGAACCTCTGTACTGTTGTTAATCAACCCTTTAGTGAGACCGTAACATGCTGTTCCCAATCCTCCTGAGATATGGGGCGGAAACTCCCAACCAAACATTAATACTTTCATACAATTCCTTTATCGTTGTTGTTTGATAAAATTCTCAATAAGATATATAGACCTTAGCAAAGAAGCTACAGAACCTGCGTAAGAGGTGCAGCCATGTGGCTGATGAGGAGGGTCTCCGTCATAAACCTCAGATATCGAGCCAATACAGTGCAGTGTTATCTCCTCTTCGAATGAATAAACAAGATTGTGAGCAGTATTAACAAAAGATTTACCGTACAGCTTCAACATTGAATCAATATAAAAACTTAGCAGCCAAACCCTTGTAGTTCCCTGATGGTATGCAAGACTTCTGCTTATCTCATCTCCGTCGTACTCTCCTTTATAGAGAGGGTTCTTTGGTGAAAGAGTCCTGATGCCTCTGGCAGTGAGCAACTCATTTTTTACACTTTTTAGAACCATAGCTTTAACCTCGTCCTCTATGGGAGAGTAGTGAAGAGAACATGCCAAAAGCTGATTTGGCCTGACAAATCTGTTCTGACCCTCTGGGCCGACATAATCTGCCAGATACTCTTTCCCCTCCAGTCTGAATGCCTTTATAAAGTTGCTTTCAATCTCTGCAACTATTTGGCTCACCCTATTTGTGAACTCTTCTTCCTTCGCTATTGATGTCATCTCTCTAATAAAACACAAAGCATTGTACCATAATGCATTAGTCTCAATTTGATATCCTGCTCTCTCTGCTATAGGTTGTCCGTAAGCACAGGAGTCCATCCAGGTGAGAGGCACACCACTCTCTTCTGCCCAGAGAAGTCCGTTTTGATGCAATACAATATTACCTCTGGAACCGTCAATGTACGAACTTATAATCTCCCTGAGCAGAGTTGAATGACGCTTCCATACATTTTTTGTATCTCCCGTATAGAGACATAGTTGCTGAAGAGTCCAGATAAACCATAAAGGGACATCGGGCATATTGTTTTTTTGGGTGAACACCCGGCCCGAATTCAATAATAAGGTGTCAATTACGCGGTTAAAAGTAAGCGTATCTCCGTTTTTGCTTAAGGTAAGGCCCGGAAGTGAGACAAGGGTCTCCCTAATATTATTATCCATCCAGGGATAACCGGGGTATATGGATGTTTGATTCCCTCTTGATGTAATAAATTGATTTGCTGATATTTTAAGGCAATTTACAAAACTATCCCTGTGAACCTTCTGTGTAAGAATTCTTTTAAACTTTGCAGTGAGATTCTCCGGATTCTCCTCCTTTACAGAGGCAGAGAAGATTATAGATTGTCCTTTTTTAAACGGCATTTCAAAATAGCCCGGAACAAAAAGGTCTTCTCTCGATTCATACGCCCTCCTGCTCTCCTCCTTGTACTGAATGTTGTAGTACCAGTCGGGGTTTGAGACAAACTCGCTATTAACATTCAGCTGCAGGTTGAGGTTTGGGAATCCGTGGTATAAGTTGAAACTTCTCCCTTTTGGTATGATCGAATATTTTGTGTTTGCATCGATGTTGGCTTTAGACAGCGCATGTATGTTCCTGAAAGCCAGAAATGGCTTAAGACGCAGTGTGGTTGGAGAGTGTGCTTCCAGAAGGGTATATTTTATAAAAACCTGATCTTCCTTCTCTCCCAGCATCATAACTTTTCTCATAACCATTCCCCCTACAGCGTAGGTAACCGCCACCACTTTATCAATCTCGAAGTTAATTATATACTTGTGTCCTCTGGGTTCGTAAATATCTCCATAGCAATGTATCCCAAGATTAAATTCTTTATTGTGTTGTATTAGAGTTTCGTCCAGTGAAGATAGAAGAACATGTTTTTCGCCTTTGAAATTCTCTATCGGAACTACCAGCAAACCATGGTATTTCCTTGTATTGCACCCTGCTATGGTGGTGTTGAGATAACCTCCGGCATGATTTGTTGCGAGAAACTCCCTTTTTAGGGAGTATTCAAGATTTACAAGCTCTTTTTTGTTAAACTCAAGGTAGGCCATATTCTCATATTTTACATGCAAGTTAATAAAAAAAATGTTACGATTTTATTATTTTTCGGCTCGCAGATAGAGTGCTGCACTCCTGCTTGGAAGGTACAGCGAAAGTATCTCTTCGTCCCCAATTTTATTTGTTATATGACTTATTGTCTTGTCGTTACGCTGAAACCCTCCGAAAATTTTCCAATCAGTATCAAGAACTGTTTTGTAGCTACCCGCCGGAGCAGCAAACTCCAGTTGGCTATAAGAGTTGACAGGACTGAAATTAAAAGCAAAAAGATATTTGTCTCTCATAAATATGAGAATTTGTCTGTGGTCGTGCTGATAAATTATCCGGGGCTGATCTCTGTATATGTGGGATCGTTTTATTATCGATACCATCTTTTTATCAAATTCAAGAAGGTATTTATATCTTAAGTTGCTGTCGGTGGAGAGAGACCACTGTCTTCTTGCGTGATGGAAAGACCATCCGTTCCCCTCTCTGGGAAAATCTATCCACTCTGGATGCCCGAACTCATTTCCCATAAAGTTGAGATACCCGTTTCCGGCAAGTGATATTGTTGCCAGTCTTATCATCTTATGAAGAGCAATACCCCTGTCTATAGTTATAGATTGAGAGGATAGATTCATTGAGGTGTACATCTCGCTGTCCAAAAGCCGGAAGATTATTGTTTTGTCTCCCACAAGTGCCTGGTCGTGGCATTCGGCATAGCTTACAGTTTTCTCCTCAACTCTTTTTGAGGAGAGCTGGTAGAATATCTCTCCTACATTCCAATCTTCGTCTCTCAGCTCTTTTATCCATTTAATCCAATGATCGGCAACCCCCATACTCAACCGGTAATCAAAGCCGTAACCTCCGTCTTTAACGGGAGCCGCCAGCCCGGGCATTCCGCTCATCTCCTCTGCAATGGTTACAGAACCGGGATTTATCTCTTTAATGAGCATATTGGCCAGTGCCAGATATACAAGCGCATCCGGGTCCTGATTACCGTCAAAATATTGAGAGTAGTCGGTAAAGCTGCGGCCGAGCCCATGGTCGTAGTAAATCATACTGGTGACTCCGTCAAAGCGGAAACCGTCAAAATTATACTCTTCAAGCCAGTACTTACAGTTGGAGAGTAAGAAATGGAGTGTTTCACCTTTGCCGTAGTTGAAGCACTTGGACCCCCAGGCAGGGTGGTCTCCTGCAGGACCACTGTGAAAATAAGCTGTAGAGGTGCCGTCAATCGATGCCAATCCCTCAAGAGTATTGCTAACGGCATGAGAGTGAACCAGGTCGAGTAGTACCAGCATTTTTAGAGAGTGTGCTTCATCTATCAGCTCTTTCAGCTCCTCCGGCGTTCCAAAACGAGAGCTCACCGCATAAAAACCGGAAACCTGATACCCGAAGGATCCGTAATAGGGGTGCTCCTGAATTGCCATTAGTTGAATTGCGTTGTACCCCAACTTTGCTATCCGGGGCAGAACATCTTTGCGGAAACTTTCGAAAGTTGCAACACAGGGCTCCTGAGAACTCATCCCTATATGTGCTTCGTATATCAGCAGATTTTCCGGCTTTTTGGGTTTACTGTGCTTCCACACATAAGGTTCTCCATCCCATATCTGAGCAGCAAATAATTTTGTTTCAGGGTCCTGAACAGTCCGTGTGGCATATGCAGGGATCCTCTCTCCCTCTCCGCCATCCCATACAACCAACCATTTGAACAGCTGTTTATGTTTAATTATACCCTTTTTAACAACCAGCTCCCAGTTACCGCTGCCAATGTTTTCAAAACGAAATCTGTCATCCTTTTTCCATGAGCTGAAATCCCCTATAAGATACATTTCGGTTGCATTGGGTGCCCACTCCCGGAAATACCTGTTTTGTGAAGAGTCTTTGTGAACTCCGTAAAAAAGATGAGAGTTTACGGCTTGCGAGATGGGATTGTGATAACCTGCAATCTCAAGATATCGCATGATTACTCTATCGTGCCGCTCCTTTATTGTTTTCTTCCACGGCTCCAGCCATGGGTCATCAATCCATAGTTTTAAGTTATCATTTACCTTCATCTCTGTTCAAGTAATTTTTCGCACTTATCGCTGTATCCCCTTATCTGCTCCCTGCAGTACTCAACAAGTTCGAGAGCCCTCTTTACATCATCTGATAATGTTGTAAGATCGGCATCTGCACTCTCAATCTTAGAGACAAGCTCCTCCAGTTGCTTAAGTGCCTCTTTATAAGTTATATTCTCCATTTTAATATTTGTTTCTATTTTACTGTACAATCGATAACACCATCCGAAACTATCAGTTTTATCTCATCTCCCCTCACCACATCTGCCACAGTGCTTATCTTCCTGCCGTTTTTGAGTGCAATTGAGAATCCTCTTCGTAGAATCTCCGAAGATGAGGCAGAGGTTACTCTCCTCTCAATAAGATCCATCCTGTGGAGGTTTCCTGTACGGTGATTTCTTATTGCCTCTTTAATTCTGGAGATAAGCCGTTCTGTTTTTGTTGTCTCATTCATCAGAAGTGTCTTCATGGAAAGCACCACTCTTCTTGAGATAAAGTCCAGCTGCTGTTCTTCCCTTGCAAAAATATCAATTATGAAATCTGCAACTGCAGTGGGGGTTTTTACTGATGTGTGTGCCACCATATCCGCTATATGAAAATCGTGATCGTGGCCTATCCCTGTAATCACAGGTATAGGGAACTGAGCAATGTTAATTGCCAGATGATAATCGTCAAAACAGACAAGATCCTGTGCTGCGCCTCCCCCTCTGATGATTAAAACCAAATCGAAATCCTGTGAATTATGGGCTACAGACTCCAGTGCAGAGATAATCGAGGCAGGGGCACTCTCTCCCTGCATAACAGCACTAAACAGGGTTGCAACAAAATTGAAGCCATAGTCATTTTCATTCAGATGTGTCATAAAGTCCCTGTATCCGGCTGCATTTACTGATGATACAACTGCAATTCTACGGGGTAAAGGGGGAATTTCCAATGCTCCGTTAATACCAAACATGCCCTCTTCCTGTAATTGCTTAATGGTTTTTTGCCTGAGTAACTCCTGCTCCCCTATTGTAAAAGACGGATCAATATCGTTTATTATTAGTGAAAGCCCGTAAAGCGGCGAATACTGCACCTGTGCACTTACAAGCACTCGGATACCCTTTTCAAGAGTCATTCCTGTGGAGGTTTCAAAAAAAGGTCTTATCATACGGTATGCAGAGCTCCAGATTATTGCCTGAACTTTTGCAGTTGCCGCTCCTTTATCCTCACTCCGGTCAATAAGATCGAGATAGCAATGACCCGATGCGTTTACCTTAATCTCTCCAATCTCTGCGCTTATCCAATACCTGCCGGGTAGAGCATCCTCAAGTGTTTTTTCAATCCTGTCAAGCAATTGACATAGTGTAATATTCTCTCTTATTGACATTTCCCTCATTTTTGCCTCTTTCGTTACAAATATACATAATTAAGTTGTACCTTTGCGGGGTGGAAAAACTATGAAAATCAGTAATGCCATATTTGCCGGAAGCTGTACAAATCCGTTGGAAAGAACCATCTCCGGATTGCCGGAGGTTGCCTTTATTGGCAGGTCCAATGTAGGCAAATCTTCCCTGATTAATATGTTGTGCCAATCGGGCAAACTTGCTCACACCTCTTCAAAACCGGGTAAAACAAGATTAATCAACCAATTTGTTATTAACGATACATGGTGTATGGTAGATCTGCCGGGGTACGGATATGCCAAGGTTTCAAAAAAAGAGAGGGAAAAACTTTGGGAGATGATTACCGGATACATTAACAGTTCGGCTGATTTGCTCAATCTTTTTGTGCTTATTGACTCCAGACACGAGATACAGAAAATTGATATTGAATTTATTAACACTCTTGGTGAAGCAGGTGTTCCGTTCTCAATAATTTACACAAAATGCGATAAATCCGGTGTTACCAACCTGCAAAACAGGTTAGAGAGCAACAAACTTCAGTTATTGACATATTGGGAGGAGTTACCTCCAATCTTTGTCAGCTCATCTGAAACCGGAGCTGGCAGAGACCAGATTCTCGAATATATCCAAACTCTTATAAAAAAATAAAACCTATTATGGATCACCAACATAAGATAAAAATTTTCTCCTGCAGAAGCTCCCGGTATTTGGCAGAGAAGATAGCAGCGGCTCTTAAAATGGACCTGGGGAAATCATCTGTTACTGTTTTCAGTGACGGTGAGTTTCAGCCCGCCTTCGAAGAGAGTGTCAGAGGAGCAACAGTTTTTGTTGTTCAGTCTACTTTCCCGCCTGTGGATAATATCTTTGAACTTCTGCTGATGATTGATGCTGCCAGAAGGGCATCTGCATATAAGGTAATAGCTGTAATACCCTATTTCGGATGGGCAAGGCAGGATCGCAAAGACAGGCCCCGTGTGCCGATAGGAGCAAAAATGGTGGCCAACCTTCTTCAGGCAGCGGGATGTGACAGGGTTATGACTGCGGATCTTCATGCCGATCAAATACAGGGGTTCTTCGATTTTCCTGTTGATCACATTTATGCAAGCTCGGTGTTTCTGCCCTATCTGAGAGATCTTAAGCTTGATAATCTGTCAATTGCCGCTCCTGACATGGGTGGTGCAAAGAGAGCAAATGCTTACTCCAGAATTCTGGGATGCCCTCTCATAATCTGCCACAAATCTCGTGAAAAGGCAAATGTTGTTGGCTCAATGACAGCAATTGGTGAAGTTGAAAACAGAAATATTGTGATAATCGACGACATGATAGATACTGCCGGTACAATAAGCAAAGCCGCCGATATGCTTCTTGAGAAGGGTGCATTGAGCGTAAGAGCTCTTGCCACTCACGCAGTACTAAGTGGTCCTGCCTATGAAAGAATTGCAAAATCGCAGCTTTTGGAGGTAATTATTTCTGATACAATTCCATTGAACCCAAATCCGAATATCGACAAATCCAAAATCAAACTTCTCTCTGTTGCCGAAATTTTTGCAGATGTAATTGATAAAGTATATAATTACCAGTCGATAAGTACAAGTTTTATTTTTTAAAAGCCATGTCCAATTCAGTTGCAGAACAAATTTATCTGAGATTGGTTAAAGGGGTGGAAAGCTTCTTTCTGAGTCAGGGAAAAGAGAGGGCCGTAGTCGGGCTCTCAGGCGGAATAGACTCTGCAGTAGTATTATGTATAGCCGTTGAAGCACTGGGTAAAGAGAATGTTCACGCTCTGCTGATGCCCTCTCCGTTCTCTACGCTGCACTCTGTAACCGATGCTGTCGAACTTGCAGCAAATGTGGGTATTTCACATAATATTGTCCCTATTGATGCTATACTGAACAGATATGAGAAGGAGATGGAGGAGTTCTTCTGCGATACTGTTAAAGAGATAACACTTGAGAATCTTCAGGCAAGGATAAGGTCGAATCTGCTGATGGCTTATTCCAATCAAACCGGAGCCCTTGTCCTAAACACCTCCAACAAAAGCGAACTTGCTATGGGTTACGGCACACTTTACGGAGATTTAAGCGGCGCACTTATGGTGATAGCCGATCTTTATAAACATCAGGTCTATTCTGTTGCCCATTTTATAAACTCTGTTCAACCTGTAATTCCCCAGAGTATCATCGACAAAGAGCCCTCGGCAGAGCTTAAGCCGGGCCAGAAAGACAGCGACACCCTGCCCGAATATCCGGTTCTGGACCCAATTTTGTACTCACTTATTGAGGAGGGCAAAGGCATAGAGGAGGTTATTGCATCGGGTGTTGAGAGAATAGTTGCCGAGAGAGTTCTTAAGATGATGAAGAGCATGGCATTTAAAGTGGATCAGCTACCCAGAATGCTGCAGATTGGTGATAGCCCTTTGCAACCTCCGGCCAAATGTATAATTTGTTAATGTTATGTCAACACTATTTCTCTCCCTGATTATTATTGCTATATGTATAATACTGCTCTCTTTCAATATTATTTTCAGGAAGCAGGGTAAATTCCCTGATACAGAAATAGGTCACAACAAACAGATGAAGAAGCTGGGTATAAGTTGTGCTAAGTCTCAGGAGAGAGCATTGTGGAATAAAGATAAATGCAGCCGGGACGGTTGTTGCTGCAATAATTGATTATCTTTGCCCCCGTTATGAGTATTGTAGCTATAGTTGGTCGCCCTAATGTGGGTAAATCTACCCTTTTTAACCGCCTTGTAGGAATGAGGCAGGCAATAGTTGATGAGACTGCCGGTGTAACAAGGGATCGTCATTACGGAACATGTGAATGGAACGGAAGGGAGTTTTCGGTGATTGACACCGGAGGGTATGCGGTTAATTCAGATGATATTTTCGAAGAGGAGATAAGGAAACAGGTGCTTCTGGCAATTGAGGAGGCAGACCTTATACTATTTATGTGTGAGGTACTTACCGGGATAACCGATTACGATACTGTGATTGCGGGTTTACTAAGGCGTACTTCAAAACCTGTACTTGTTGTTGCCAACAAAGTTGACACAGGTGACCGAATGTTCGATACACATGTATTCCATGGCCTTGGTCTTGGAGAACCTTGGGCAATATCTTCAGCCAGCGGAAGCGGCACCGGAGATTTGCTTGATAAAATACTGGAGCTCCTCCCTGCCGACTCTGCACCTGCAGAGCGTGAGAACAAAATTCCCCATATTGCAATTGTAGGAAAGCCAAATGTTGGAAAATCGTCTCTTACAAACGCCCTGCTTGGCGAAGAGAGGAATATCGTAACCCCGGTTGCCGGCACTACCAGAGATTCAATCTCTACTTACTATAACAAATACGGTCATCAGTTTATGCTGGTGGACACTGCAGGCCTTAGACGAAAAAACAGGGTTAAGGAAGACCTGGAATTTTACTCTGTAATGCGCTCGGTAAGGGCAATCGAGTACTCCGATGTATGTATCTTAATGCTTGATGCCCAGCAGGGTGTAGAGCAGCAGGATCTGGCAATCTTCAACCTGATAATCCGCAATCGCAAAGGTTGCGTTTTGGTTGTTAACAAATGGGATCTCATAGAGGATAAACAAACAAATACCCTTAAGGAGTTCACAAGGGACATTATGAATAAAATCGCTCCCTTTAATGATCTGCCCATTGTCTTCACTTCGGTAACAAATAAACAGAGAATACTTGATGTTCTTAACCAGGCAGCAAAGGTTTACGAAAACAGGAACCGAAAGATTCCTACATCTAAACTCAATGAACATATGCTTCAGGAGATTGAGAACCACCCACCCCCATCAATAAAAGGGAAGTATGTTAAAATCAAATATGTAACACAGCTTCCATCTCCGGCTCCTGCATTTGCTTTCTTCTGCAACCTTCCACAATATGTGAGAGAAGATTACAAAAGGTTTCTGGAGAACCGAATAAGGGAAAAATTTGAGTTTACCGGCGTTCCTGTTCAGATTTTTCTCCGTCAGAAGTAGCATCAAAAGGGTATGTAAACCACAAAGCAGGCACCACCAAGCCGCTCCGATCTTCTGTATGAGATAGATCCCTGACTCTGCTCCATAATACTCCTGCATATTGCCAGCCCAAGACCTGTTCCTCCGCTTTTGGTTGTGAAATTGGGTTTGAACAGTCTGTGAGTGAGAGATTCCGGCACACCTTCTCCGTCGTCGTGAACAGCAACCTCATAATATTTATCCCCTCTATTAAGCACAACATCTATCCTGCCACTCTCTTTTGGTTCCACCGATTGAAAAGCATTTGAGATGAGGTTGACAAAAACTCTGGTTAATTGTGTCTTACGCGCCGATACCGGAGCTTGGGAGACATTGCTTTCAAAGGTAAGCACTATGTTGTCTCTGGTATTGAAAAGGATAATCTGTTCTTTAACAAGAGAGTTAAGGTCGAAACTTGCCAACTCTTCTGAGTAGAATCTTGAGAAACTTGAGAACTCGCCTGCAGCATCCGATAATATGTCTATCTGTTCAATCAGTGAGTTGGCAAGAGCATCAAATCTCTTTGGCCAATCTTTTACTCCCTGCTCCTTAAGTCTCATCATGTGCTGAATACTCAAACGCATTGGAGTAAGAGGGTTCTTAATCTCGTGGGCTATCTGTCTCGCCATCTCCCTCCAGGCCTGCTCTCTCTCTCCCTGTGCCAGTCTGCGGGTACTCTCATTGAGGTCGTCAACCATCTTATTGTAGGCAGATACCAGTATTCCAAGCTCGTCACGATTATTGTAGTTAATGTGTTCGGGTTGTTGAGAGAGGTCGAGAATCTGCATCTTTTTACTGATGTTTGCAAGTGGCTTCGCTATCGAATTTGCCAGAGCAACCCCACCAAATACAGCTGCTATTAACAGCAGCAGATAAATGTTTATGATTGCTGCTATGATAGAGGTTGCATCCTTACGAAAATCACTTTGTCTTGAAAAGTACGGAACATTGGCAATGGCAATAAGTTTTCCCTCAATATTGAAAAGCGGAGCGTACAACGAGTAGTATGTCAAATCTCCAATACTCTCTCTGTTAACAAACTGTTTCCTGTTATTGAACCTTATCTCCCTGAATGCTTCGGGGTTCATTCTGGTTCCGATAAGGAATCTGTCGAACACTTCTGTTCTTGTGGTTCTAAGAAGAAAACCGTCGGAACCGTAAATATTGATGTCAATTTGTGCAGTGTTCGATAACCTGTTCATTAACTCAAGCAGTTTAAGGTTATTGAAATACTGATCGTTATGTCTCTGTGCAAACTTACTGTGTTCTGACAATGCAGACTGAACCGAACTCATCTTCTCTTCCATCTGGTCGCGGTTTGTCTCGTTAAAATATCTTACAGAGAACCAAACACTCCCGGCTCCAAGAGATATTAAAGCAAATACCAGGGAAGAGATTATTAATACGGTAATCTTCCACCTGAATGAATTTCTTTGCATTGTAAAAAGGAACCTTCTGTTTCTCACTCTTAAAAGACCTGCAATAATAACAATATAGAAAAGCATCAGATACGAAAACGATACTATATATGTAATAAAGTCCCTCTCGGGTCTGGAGATTATCATTATGTTTTCGTCAGAAATCTTATTGATAAAGTGAACATATCCGTCAATAACCTCCATTTTGTAACCGGACTCCTGTTGTGCTCCGTAAAAGAGGGAGTAGTTGTATCGTCCACCGTATGTAACCAGTCTGTTATTCAGATATTTTGCATATGAGTAGCCGGAAGGAATATTAAAACTTTCGGCTCTGGAGTGTCCAAGAAGCAGATCGGGATATCCGATTGACTCTCTCAGAAACCTGCTGTCAAGCTCAATGTAAAGTCTTATTACATCTCCGAAGCCATAAAACATGAACTCGCCCAGATAGCTCATCCTACCGTTATAATTATTCATAAAATAGAATGAAGAGCCCTCACCCAGCCGCATACCGTAACTTCGCTTCTCATTTTCAAAAAAAGATACACAGTGTACGGGGGGTGCATCCTGGTGGGAGACATCGGCAATAAGCATTGTATTGCTCCTGCATGTGGTTATACGGATATCGTACTTCTGTATTAAATTCCAGAAATAGGCTTCAGTCAATCTGTTCTCGATTGCAACATGGTTCATGTCATACCTCACCAGTAGCGCAAGCACAGGATCATTTTCGATAAACTTCTCCATGTTTCTCAACTGCAATTCGGTTGAAAGATCGCGCTCTACAGACATCCTGGTTGTCCACACCCTGTTTCTGTTGTACTCCTTTTCAAACCCGAACACACTTACTACAACAAGAGTGTAAAATGTTATTGCAGTTAAGTAGAGTATCAGTGGTTTTCTGTCAAGAAATGAAATTCTCACCCTGTTTGGCAAAAATGGTCTTATCAATTGCAGTGAGAGAAGCAGGGCAAGGAATATAAGACCGTAAGAGAGATAAACCAACAGAGTATAAACTCCAATCTCATCAATTTTAAACAACTCAAGAACAATATTGGAGTTATGAATAAGCGATTTTAAACTTAAGTGGACATAAGGGAAAAGAGCCAAAGGCACCAGAGTAAAAACTATTGCAAGTATATTTTTGGTGACCTTTGTGCATTTTACGATAAATCTGGCAAGACTCTTTCTCACTACAAAGAGTGCCATTACAATAAGGAATATTATAATGTTGTTTATCAAAAGATCTCCCAGCGAACTGAACAGACCATAATCTGCATATAAATTGGGCGAAAAGAGTTCAATCTCTCCCTGGAGTTCTCTTGCCTGATATATTGCCAGGAGTCTGACAATTAACAGTCCCATAAAAATGAAAAAGAACTCCTTTATCCCTTTCTTTTCCTTAAGGTTGAGGAATAATGAAATAATAATGAGGATTATAGCAATCCAACGGAAAGTTATACCTACACTTGCCGCCTTTCCCGGCAGAGTTCTCAGAACAGAGAACAGTACACCACCCTCCCTGCCGTGAACAATGTATGATTCGTCAAAAGTTACCGGTACAATAGAGAGCTGCTTTCTTAAAGAAAAATTGGGGTTTATTCTGTTTCTCAAAGCACTGTTTTCTGCCGGATACTCTGTCTGAACAAGCAGGGCTGAGACAACTGTCTGTCTGTTCTTAATCTTAACATCCACTATATACCAGCCTGAGCCAAGATTTACATATTGCTCCTTAAGCTGAAGGTATGCAAGTGGAGTATTTGTAACGACTCTGCTGTTAAGATGGTTTATTCTGTAACCGAAGTGAAAGAGAAGGATATCGTCATTTGCAATAGGCAGTTGATTAACCCACGACTGAAGTGTATCGTTAAAGTACCTGTATATGACCATGTCCTGAGGAAAATCCTCAAATGTTACAAATTCGTTTTCGGGGGAGTTTAGTGTCTTTAAAGTGTACTCTTCCAGAATCTGCTGCCTTTTGTGTATCACACTCCTGAGTCTTGCAACTTCACGGTCCATTGAACCAATTGATGTGAAGTCGATAAAAGAGATGATTGTAAATATGAATGCAATAAACCACAAAATTGTAGTTCTCTTCCTGCATATATTTATAATCTTGTCTTTCAATTTATTATCTGTTATGATAGGGTTGGTTGTTTATTATTGTGTAGGCTCTGTAGAGTTGCTCCAGAAATACTAATCTAACCAACTGGTGAGAGAAGGTCATTTTTGACAACGACAACATTTCATCTGCCCTGCGATAAACTTCATCCGAAAATCCATATGCTCCGCCAATGAGGAATACAATGCTCCTTATGCCGCTCACATCATATTTTGTCAACTTTTGTGCCAGCTCTTCAGATGAAAGCATAGTACCCTTTTGGTCCAGGAGTATGAGTCTGTCTGTATCTTTTATGTTCTTAAGGATTAACTCTCCCTCTCTCTGCTTAACAGACAAGGCATCTGTTCCGGCCTTGGTTTTATTGACGGAAAGTTCTCTTCTGGAGTAGGTTGTATAGTGCTTTAACCTCTCCTCGTATATTTTTATTCCCTCCCCGAAACAGGCGGGTTCTGTTCTGCAGGTTAACAACAGCTCTATCTTCATACTCACAAATTTACAATTAATTTGATATTTCACGAGGTTTATACTACTTTTATCTTTTGTTCGTATGGCTTGATTTTTGCCCGTAAAAGGAAGTGAGAGGAATTGTTATGATGAAAAAGAGTCAGTTTTTTTTAATTATTGTGATTGCTTCCCTAATTTCGATGCCGGCTGTCAATGCCGCTGAGAGCAGTCAGGAGCAGGATGTTTTTGTACCCATTGCCAAATATATTCAGAATGGCGATGCCGAACGGCTTTCAGCATGGTTTGCACCAAATCTCGAACTTGATATTCTTGGTACCACTAATGTTTGCAGCAGACAGCAGGCAAAACAGATAGTAAAGGAGTTTTTTAACGAGTACTCCCCTAAAGTTTTTACTATATCGTACCGTAGCGGTAAAGCACCAATGGTCTATGCAATCGGTTCATTGAGTGCCGGTGGAAACAAATTCAGGGTTACGCTGTTTGTTAAAACCCAGAAAGAGGGTAATTTTATTCAACAGATGCGCATAGAGAAGGAGTAGTCTATTTAAATACAGGCCTTGCATAGGCAATAACATCATCTTTAGTTATTTTGTTATTGCTCAGTATCATAAGGCGTTCCATCACATTTCTGAGTTCCCGTATATTTCCTGTCCACGAATATTGCGCAAGCTCTTCAAGAGCTTCTTCTTCAATAGGACGATAGGTCATACCACTCTCATCAGATATTTGTCTGAGGAAATACTCTGCCAAAAGCGGAATGTCCTCTTTTCTTTCCAGCAGCGGAGGAACATGAATAACAATAACACTTATCCTGTGATATAGATCCTCTCTGAATGTTCCCTTATCTATCTCTTCTGAAAGATTCTTGTTTGTTGCGGCTATTACTCTCACCTTCACATTTATATCCTTATCACTTCCAACCCGGCTGAGCTTATTCTCCTGAAGTACTCTCAGAACTTTTGCCTGAGCAGCCAGACTCATATCCCCTATCTCATCCAGAAACAGAGTTCCTCCGTCTGCCTGTTCAAATTTACCTTTGTGTTGCTTTACGGCAGAGGTGAATGCTCCTTTTTCGTGTCCAAAAAGTTCACTCTCTATAAGCTCCCCCGGTATTGCGGCACAGTTAACCTCAACAAAAGGCATACTGTTTTTGCTGCTTTTCTCATGAAGCCATCTTGCCACCAACTCCTTTCCGGTACCGTTAGATCCTGTTATCAAAACCCTTGCTTCGGTAGGCGCAACTCTGTCAATCATATCCTTTATCCGGGATATTGCTGGCGAAACTCCCACAATTTCGGGAATTCTGGCAACTCTCTTCTTTAAAATTTTTGTCTCCTTTACCAGGTTGGTTCTGTCTGTCGCATTTCTCAGAGTTATAAGTATTCTGTTAAGATCCAGGGGTTTTTGAATAAAATCAAACGCACCTTTCTTGATACACTCTACTGCAGAATCAATAGAGCCGTGCCCGGATATCATTATAACCGAAGCATCAATATTTGCTTCATTGAGTTTGTCAAGAAGCTCCATGCCATCCATATTTGGCATTTTTATATCAGAGAAGATAGCATCGAAATTCCCTGCTGTTGCCAACTCCAGGCCCTCTGCTCCGTCTGCGGCAAGGGTTATGTCATGTCCCTCAAACTCCAGAATCTCTTTTAATGTATTTCTGATAGATTTTTCGTCGTCAATAATAAGCAGTTTCATATATGTAGAATATCTTTGTTAAATAATCTGAGAGGCCACCTCTGCCATATATCCCTCTTTAAGCGAATAGGATGACTGATACAGCTCTTTTATATCAAGCCCGGCGATGATGTACTCTACAAAAATACTGCCTAAAACCATATAATCAACTCTCATTGGAGACATACCTGCCATCTGCATCCGCTCTTCTCTTGTTGATACCAGTAATTTACCGTGAATTTCCCAAAATTTGTTCAGTGGCAGCTCTCTTGCAGGCAAAAAGCCATCATCATCCGGATAGATAAGTTCACGAAGTGTGTCGAACGAACCCGAGCACCCAATCATTAACCTGGGTTTATGAATTGATGCCTGGTGAAAAAGTGTTGTGAGAGACGAGTCAAGATAATCTTTGTATTGCTTTATTTGCTTAATATCAATAGGATCTGAAGGTTTTAGCATCTCCCTTATCCTTATAACACCCAACGGAAAACTCTCTTTCCAGTATATATTGTCTTTGTCGGCAATGATAAACTCGTTACTACCTCCTCCTATATCAAGAATAATTATCTTCTCATCATAAAGAAAAAGTGACTCCCTTACCCCTTTGTATATCAGCTCTGCCTCTCTGTCTCCGGATATAATCTCCACCTCGATCCCGAATGTCTCCTTAATTGCGCCGGTGAGATTAGTGCCGTTTGCTGAGTCTCTGACAGCAGATGTGGCAAATGCCTTAATGATATCGGCCCCTCCCTCTGTCTCAATTTGCTTCATCATCTCTCCTATTGCTTCAACAGATTCATTTATCGCCTCTTGAGGGAATGTCCCGTTCAACCCCCATTTGCCAATATGAGTGCCAATTTTTATAACTTTTTTAACAGTACAACTGTTTTTGGAAACATGTGCAATAAGAAGGTTGAAAACATTGGTTCCAAGGTCAAAAACGGCCAGTCTCATCAGTAGATTTTTTGCAAATATAGTCGTTTTTTATGTATGTTTGTCCTTTGTTCCAATATGAAAACAACAGATATTATCATAGCTATTGACGGCCACTCATCAACGGGCAAAAGTACTTTTGCAAAGGCAATTGCGGCACATTTCGGAATGGTTTATGTAGATACCGGAGCTCTTTACAGAGGGGTGGCACTATATGCCATACGAAACGGGTTAATCAACGACCAGGATATAGTTGACTGTCACGCTCTGGTTAAAGCACTCAGTAAACTTGATCTCTCATTCAAAGCCATTGGCCCCGAAGGAGAGAGCCGGCTGTTTCTTAATGGCGAAAACATAGAAAATGAGATAAGGGGAATGGATGTTGCTCAAAAGGTAAGTGCAGTTGCAAAACTACCTCAGGTACGAAGTTTCGTTGACAATATACTTAAGGGATACGGAACACAAAAAGGGATTGTTATGGAGGGAAGAGATATAGGCACTGTGGTTTTTCCAAATGCTGAAGTTAAAATTTTTATGACGGCCAAACCGGAAATAAGGGCAATGAGAAGATACAATGAACTTATAGAGTCGGGCAGAGATGCAGATTACAATGAGGTACTGAAAAACATTGTTGAGAGAGATTATACAGATGAAAACAGGGCTACTGCTCCCCTGAGAAGAGCAGAAGATGCTGTACTGCTGGACAACAGCAATATGACCGGGGAGGATCAGATGAAATGGATAGAACAATTACTGTCTCAGATGCAAATTCAGGTTCAAAAAGACTGAATTTAAAAGTGGATGTTGACACAAAGTCGGGGTTCTGTTATGGCGTTGTAAAGGCCATTAAACAGGCAGAGAGTCTGTTGGAAAAGAGAGATAAGCTTTACTCTCTGGGTGCAATAGTGCACAATAATACCGAGCATAAACGGCTGGAAGAGAAAGGCATGGAGGTTATAAACCATAAGTCACTTAAAAATCTTAAAAACAAACCTCTATTCATCCGGGCACACGGAGAGCCCCCGTCAACATACATAACTGCATCGGATAACGGTCTGGAGATTATTGACTGCACATGTCCCGTAGTTCTTAAACTTCAGCAGAGAATTAAGGAGAGTTATTATAAGATTAAAGAGCAGGGCGGGAATTTGCTGATATTCGGCAGCAGGGGGCACGCCGAGGTAAATGGTTTGATTGGACAGGTAAACGGTGATGCTACAGTTATTGAAAATTGCGGTGACCTGGATGAGATAGATTATACAAAACCTGTAGTAATCTTCTCCCAGACCACAAAAGACCCTGCAGATTATTCATCTCTTATCTCTGAAATAAAAAAGAGAATAGCCCTTAACGGAGGTCCACTTGATTCATTTGTCTCACACAACACAATCTGCAGACAGGTATCTTCGAGACACCCTCATATAAAATATTTTGCGTCTAATCACGATGTTGTTCTTTTTGTTACCAGCAATGAGAGTTCCAATGGAAGAGTTCTTTTTGAATCCTGTAAAAAAACCAACGGAAACTGTTACAAGATTGAGAATCAAGATCAAATAAAAAGAGAGTGGTTCAGAGAGGGTGATAAAGTGGGAGTATGTGGTGCAACTTCCACTCCAATGTGGCTTTTGGAAGAGATTGCCGCTGCACTCAGAGAGTTGTAATTTAAATCTTATTCAAAAATGGGATTAGACGGGTGTCTCTTTGCAAATGTATTGCTTCCACTTAAATTGGATAGTGAGATTACCTATTTTGTCCCTGAAAAATATAGTGATGAGATACTTACAGGGTCATTTGTAAAGGTTACATTTAAGGGGAAGGAGTGTACTGCTGTCATACTCTCTCTTTACCGGGAGCGTCCGTTATTTAAAGGTGAGATAAAGGAGATAGATTCTCTCCTCCCGTTTGATCCTGTTCCCGAAACAAGTATAAGGTTATTGCTATGGATTGCCTCCTATTATATGTGCACTCCGGGAGAAGTACTGAGGGCTGCAATTCCAAAAGGTTTGCTTGAAGGCATATCAAAGAAAAAAAAGATAAAGGCAGAGGTTGAAACTGCTCATTTTTCTTTACCAAAACTCAGCAAAAAGCAGAACGAGGCCTTTTTAAAAATAAAAGAGACAATCACTCAAGGTAAAACAGCTCTTTTAAAAGGTGTTACGGGGTCGGGCAAAACAGAGATATATCTTTCTTATGCGGCAGAGGTGCTCTCTGCAGGCAGAAATGTTTTGTATCTTCTTCCCGAAATTGCACTCAGCAGACAACTTAAAAACAGACTTGAAAAGGTTTTCGGACAATCTCTTCTGGTTTTTCATTCCGGGCAGACGGCTGCCTCCAAACGCGATGTGTGGCTACAGGTGATGTGCAGTAAATCGCCCTATATTGTTTTGGGCTTAAGGTCTGCTGTTTTTCTTCCTTATAAAAATCTGGGGCTTATTATTGTAGATGAAGAGCATGACTCTTCATTTAAACAGAGTGAACCGGCTCCCCGGTACAACGGAAAGGATACTGCACTTATGCTGGCAAAGATCCATTCTGCAGAGGTGATTCTGGGCTCGGCAACCCCCTCTCTGGAGAGTCTGTTCAATTGCATTTCGGGTAAATATTCACTGATAGAGCTCCAGGAGAGATACTACGGAGAGCATCCCCCATTAATAGAGATTGTGGACACATTGAGGGAGAGGAGAAAAGGCAGCATGAGAGGTATTTTTCCGGCCAGGACTATTGATATGATAGGGGAATATCTTTCAAAAGGTGAACAGATACTCATTTTCCGCAACAGACGCTCCTATTCACCTTCGGTACAGTGCATTTACTGTGGTGACACCCCCCTATGCCATAGGTGTAATGTTCCTTTCAGTTATCATAAAAAGGCCGGAGTACTCTCCTGTCACTATTGTGGCTCAAAAATCAAATTCAGCACAATATGTTATAAGTGCAGCAAACCTGGCCTGAAAGAGAGAGGAAGCGGAACAGAGATGGCAGAAGAGCAGATAAGAGAGCTGTTCCCCAAAGCAAGAGTTGCAAGAGTGGACGGTGAAACAGCTGTTAGTAAATTGCTGCAGAAAAGGGTACTTAAAGAGTTTGCCGAGGGTCATCTGGATATACTTGTGGGAACGCAGATGTTAAGCAAGGGCTTCGATTTCGAAAAACTGACTCTTATTGTGGTGATTGCAGCTGACAGTATGTTTTATGCAGAAGACTTCAGGGCAGAGGAGAGAGGGAAACAGATATTGACACAACTACTTGGCAGAGGAGGGAGAAGAGATGGCAGAGCACATATAATAATTCAAACCGATAACCCTGATAATCCGGTTTTTCATAACCTTGTTCATAACACCGACAACACCCTGAGAGAGCTGGCCGAGAGAGATGAATACCATTACCCTCCATTCACCAGAATGGTAAGAATTGTAATGAAGAGCAAACAAATCAATTCTCTGGAGAAGTTTGCGGCCACATTGTCAGAGAAGTTACCTCAATGGGGAATTGAAAACCATCTTGGTCCTTTCCATGGCCACAGAGAGAAGCTCAGGGGAGAGCATATCCTAAATATTTGGGTAAAGCTTAAGAAAAGAGAAAACACAGATTTTATTAAAAAAAATCTATATGAAAGATGTGCTCATTTAGTTAAAAGTGAGAGAGGTGGCGTTAAGCTGTTTTTTGATGTCGATCCTTCATAAATCTTTTTAACAGCACATTTTTTAAAAGTTAATAAGCTTAGAAAGTTTTTTGTAAATTTGCACAATTGACCTGATTAATCGTATCACATATATGGGAAAAATAATAGCAATTGCAAATCAAAAAGGCGGAGTTGGTAAGACTACAACGGCCATCAATCTGGCCGCCTCCCTGGCCGTTATGGAGAAGAGAGTTCTGCTTGTCGATGCCGATCCTCAGGCAAATTCAACATCCGGCCTTAATTTCGATCCCGACTCTACTTCACGCAAAACCGTTTACGAAGCACTCATCGGTAAAGTTGATATTAAAGATGTGGTGCTGGACACAGAGGTTAAAGGACTGAGAATTGCCCCTTCCCATATCAACCTTGTTGGTGCCGAGATAGAGATGCTAAACATACCCGACAGGGAGCTTGTTATGAAAAAGGCACTTACACCTCTTAAGGAGGAGTATGATTATATTATTATTGACTGCTCTCCCTCACTGGGTATAATAACCATAAATTCACTCTCTGCAGCAGACTCTGTTTTAATCCCGGTTCAATGTGAATATTTTGCCCTTGAAGGCCTGGGTAAATTGCTTAACACAATTAAACTGGTTCAGAACCGGCTTAATACAGCTTTGCAAATTGAGGGTTTCCTGCTAACTATGTTCGACGGGCGCACGAGACACTCAAATCTGGTTGTGGATGAGGTGAGGACACACTTTACCGATATGGTATTTAACACAGTTATACAGAGAAATGTAAGACTTACAGAAGCACCTTCTCACGGCAAACCGGTTATTCTTCACGACGCACTTTCGGCAGGTACCAACAACTACCTGAATCTGGCCAAAGAGATAATTAAAAAGAACTCTTAATATGAAAAAATCTGCACTTGGTAGAGGTTTAGGAGCCCTGATTACCGATGTTGACAATCTGAATCTCAACAGGAGTATGATTCCTGCGGCTGAGGCCACTCCGGCATCTATCTCCGAAATTCCGCTTGAGATGATTGAAGCCAATCCTTTTCAGCCAAGGAGCAGTTTCGATCAGGAGCTGCTGGAAGAGTTGGCCGATTCAATTAAGGTGATGGGGCTGGTTCAGCCGATTACAGTAAGGGTAACATCCTATGGTAAGTATCAGATAATAAGTGGCGAAAGAAGGTTTAGGGCTGCATCCATAGCAGGTCTCACACACATCCCTGCATATATTAGAAAGGCAGATGACCAGGGGATGCTGGAGATGGCAATCGTAGAGAATATTCAGAGGGAGAACCTGGATGCAATTGAGGTTGCCATTAGTTTTCAAAGACTTATAGAAGAGTGCGATCTTACGCAAGAGCAGATGGCGGATAGAGTCGGTAAAAAGAGAACAACTATTACCAACTATCTGCGATTACTTAAATTACCTGCGGAAATACAGCTTGCAATAAGGGCAAAAAGAATTACAATGGGTCACGCAAGGGCTCTGCTCTCTCTGGAGAGTCCAAAAAAACAGTTAAAGTTGTGCAACAGTATAATCGAGCACGATCTTTCGGTGAGACAAACAGAGGAGAAGATTAAAAAGATGGTTGAAGAGAGCCCACCCAAACAACATGAAGAGCCGGGAGCAGAGCTTGACGAATCTTATTTCAGACTTCTCGAATTTCTGGGGAAGTACTTTAACAACAATATAAGTTTAAAAAGAGACGGGAAAAGTGGTACCGGCTCTATAACAATCCGTTTTGGCAGTGACAAAGAGGTAATTGCATTCATTGACGCAATAGAAAAAACAGACCTCTGATTTATGAAGCTCCGTCTTTTATTAGTGCTTTTGACATCTGTTTTATCATTACAGGCGTACAGTCAGTTCCAGGGACAAATGCAACCTACCAGGCCTCCCGGTGCTGCAGGTGGACAGACTTCTGATGCGGATACAACCTGGGATTATTCACGCAAAGAGCCATATCCGCTAAAAAGGTATTTTAAAAGTCTTGCAGGCAAGGACAGCATGAATATAAGCAGGATGTGGGCAGGTTCTTTTATTCTCCCCGGAAGTGCTCAGCTTTACAACAAACAGTATTGGAAAATCCCGCTGGTTTATGCATCAATCGGGGGCTTCTCATATGCGGCATACCACTACAACACACGCTGGCATGATACCGGAGACGAAAAATTCAAAACTAACAGAAACCTCTGTTATCTGGGGGTGGCTCTGTCGTACTGGGGCTCTGTGATGGACGGAGTGGTAAATTTTAAGTATCATAAAAAAGTTCTCCCGGCCAGAGCTTCTCTGTACTCTGCCATGCTTCCCGGTTTGGGGCAGATTTATAATGGAGACTACTGGAAAATTCCAATATTTTACGGGGGGTTTATTGCTGCAGGGTATTTTATATCCTCAAACAACTCTCAGTTTTTACGATATAAAGACCTTTATTATCAGACCAGTGACCCGGACTCTGAACTATACGGAAAGTATAATCCAAAGACAATGCAGTACTACAAGGATACATACAGAAGATACAGAGATTACTCTATCCTTACGGGAGTTATCATATATGCACTCAATATTATTGATGCTAATGTTTTTGCCCATCTACAGGATTTTGACATAAGCGAAGATCTTTCGGTCTCATTTTCGCCCGGTATTGTAATACCATCCAGCCAATATTTTACATTTAACAATGGTCCCTATGTAGGGCTCAATTTAAAATTAACATTTTAATTATGATGAGAAAGACCGTCTATTTTATTTTATTAACAGCACTTATGATTTTGCACTCTCAGAATGCCATTAGCCAGGTTTTGTCAAAAAGACCTTCACGGGCAGCTCTTACGGTGGAAATTGAGAAACTCAGAAGAACGATAGACTCTCTTAAGCAGGAGATAGAATTCAGTTCAATACCACTGATAGATACAATAAACAACAATGATTCAATAAATCCGGGAGGTCTCAGCTTCTTTGACAGTGAAGACTTTCTCGAACCTGAGGTATCAACGGACAGTCTTTTGAATATCTGGTATGTTCAAAGAAGTTTGTTGATTGATGAGAAGTCTATTGTAGATCTTGAAGATGAGGTTCTTACTTCTGATATTCCGGACTCGGTATATATAGCCAGACTTAAAGCCATAAACTCTTTCATTCCCCTGCCATATAACAACATTGTAAAGAATCACATTATTTACTATACTCAGAGAATACCCAACAAGATTGATTTAATCCTTGGCCTTTCCAGTTATTATATGCCACAGTTTGAAGAGATTTTCGATGAGTATAACCTTCCCAAAGAGTTGAAAATAATGGCAATTATCGAATCTGCACTCAACCCCAGGGCTGTCTCAAGGGCTAATGCCAAGGGTATGTGGCAATTTATGTACAGAACTGCACTCCAGTACAATCTGCGTATAGACTCTTATGTTGATGAACGCCTCGACCCTATTGCATCGGGACACGCCGCTGCTAAATACCTGAGAGATTCATATACAATATTCGGAGACTGGCTGCTTGCCATTGCTTCATATAACTGCGGTCCCGGAAATGTAAATAAGGCAATACGGAGGGCAGGCGGCTCCAGGGACTTCTGGACCATCTACCCTTTCCTTCCAAGAGAGACCAGAGGTTATGTACCATCTTTTGTTGCTGCAATTTATGCACTTAACTACCACAGGGAACATCGCATTATACCAAGACCGGTTTCAATGGCTGCCCATGTAGATACTTTTATTATTAACAGACCTTTACATTTTGGACAGATATCAGAGTTGACAGGTATTTCAAAAGAGGAGCTGAGTGATTACAATCCACAGTATTTAAATCAAATAATTCCCGGAAATGACAGGGGTAACATTTTGCGTCTGCCCTATAACTACACTTCGGCTTTTGTGGATAACGAGCAGATTATTTATGGATACAAAGACAGTCTGTTTTTCAACCCTATTGTCTTTGCAAATGCAAGGGGAAGTGTATCCTCAAGGGGTAATCAGGTTACTCACACCGTAAGGTCGGGTGAAACATTGAGTCATATAGCTGCCAGATACAGGGTTCGTGTATCCGATCTTCAGGCCTGGAATGGAGTAAGATCGGTAATCAGACCAGGCCAGCGTCTTGTGGTTTATACCTCCAATCCTCCATCTGCTGCCGTAAGCTCTTCCTCCGGATCTGCACAACAGCCCGCAACTACATCATCGGGGGGATACATGATGTACACTGTTAAGCGGGGAGATACTCTGTGGGGAATATCAAGACAATTTCCGGGTGTAAGTCTCAATGACATTATGAGACTCAACGGGTTTAATCAGAACAGTAAGATTTTACCGGGTACAAAAATAAGGATTAAGCCTTTGTAAAAGACCTGCTTAGAATCTTATTCTTAACTGAATTTTTGCTTCACTGCGCGAGGGTCCGATACTCTGTTCGAGGCCCTCGCCCGTTTTTTCTCTGTCAACATAAAATGTTGATGCAAACCTTAACCATATATCAAGTATTTGGGATATATTATACCTGAAATTGGCGTAAAATCTCAATCCATTGCCATAAAGCACACTGGTACGATACTGGTAAAGCATCTCCCTCTCGTAACTGTAAATTCTGTTATCCCATGAAGGAACATTAAACCAGGCAAGCCGTATGGAAAAACCGGTTTTTACCGGTTTGGACTTATATATTAACTCCTGGTGCAGATATTTCCCGGTTGACATTTTACCATCTGATTTATAAAATGTTATATCTGCTCTTGAGTGTAGAATCAGAGCATCGGATAACTTCGTTTTGAAATCGCCTCTCAACATACCTTTACCCGGCGAAAGCGAGCTTCTCAATTCTACGCTGTTCTCTTCTCTGTATTTATATTCGGCCCTGATGCCTGCAAAGCGCTTCGATTGGGAGATAGAAGATCTCAGGTATATTCCCAAAGAGTTGTACTTTTTATATGAGAGGTTTACTTCTATGGCGGCAGGCCTCTTACCGGATGCAAAATCCATTACAGAAAGTCTCGAAAGATACTCTCTCTCTTTATAAGAGTACCTTGCTGAGAGGTCTATCATATCTGTAATCCTTAATACACATCCTGCAGTGATTGCTTTGGCAAGTGAGATATCTGTTGCAACCTCTCCGAATAACAGCACTCGTCCCTTGACATATCTCCAATCGACACCCCAGTTAGCATTGATTTTACCGTAACGGGCTGCCTTTTGCAGCAACAGAGAGTCGCGTCCCGCATAGACATGAGAATATCTGTCTGCAGAGAGGGTAAGACCAAGGTTAAGTCTCTTAAGGGGCAGACTAATGTTTAAAGCTGACATTTGTGCCTCCAGGGCCCTCTTTCTTTCCTGAGTAACAGGTGTATTGTGTAGCCCGGTCTTAATAAGAGATGTGTATCCCAGGGGAGTAACTCTTGCATCAATACCTCTTGAGGAGATCATTATAGTTAAATCTGCTCTACCCAACTGAATTACTGAGCTAACCCCCCTGAACGCCGAATTCTCATCGGAAGATGTATGGATGCTTATACCCTGTCCTTTTTTTAAAAGGTCCGATGGCTCCCACGAAGCGTCCATAACAAAACCGTTCCATAAAACAAGACCCTGACCAAATCTGGCGTTAAAAGAGCCGGCAATTATCTTCCCGGCAAATGGAAGGTCATTGACAGAGCAGCTCCAGGAGAGGTAATCCACCCCCTTTTCTCCCGGATCCTTCTCTGCTGTAACAATCACATCTGTTTTATAACTAACCGGGAATCGTAATTGGCCGTAAATTAGCAGAGGGTTGCCAACATACCTGCTGTTTGGGTTTTTAATATAGTCCTCTCTTTTTATCGGCATATAGCCCACTCTTCGCTCCGGTACAACAGAGCTTCTCATAAGAATCTGTCTCATGCCGGGAGAGGGTGAACTTTTAATTTCCAACGGATTACCGAAACTTATAAAAGGAGCCAGAAGAGATATCCGCTCAGGGGACAATCCGGGTAATATAAGCAACTCGTTTATCGAGAACACAGCACCGTAATCCTTTCGGTAATCACAAATTGTTACTATCTCAAAAGGAGTCAGAATAGACAGTGACTCCAGATCTGCAACACTTGCACGGTTTATGTTTAGTGGCCGTTGCAGGAGTTTGGTAAACAGCATCATTAACTCCTCCATCTGAGATTCCTGAATCTCCTCCAACCCTTCCCATCTTTTTAAAAGAGTCTCAACAGCCGGGTCAATATCCTTTTCATAAACCCGTTTCTGCTGACAAAAGAGCACAGCAGTGCAAATGCACAGCAGTGCAGAAATAAAAATTCGCCTCATATCTCCCCCTCATTCTAAAAATTTAAAAATGAAATCAGTTTGTTTTAAATGGATACTTTACCTGCTCCAGCTCTTCATTGGCTTTTGAAATCTTTGAAGCAAGGTCCTCTTTAAAATCAATAATTTTGTTCAATAAGCCGGAATCTGCGGTTGCAAGTATCTGCAGAGCGAGTATTGCGGCATTTCTGGCACCGTCAAGGGCAACAGTCGCCACGGGTATTCCGGCAGGCATCTGCAATATTGACAATACAGAGTCCCAACCATCCATGGATATCGATGACTTAACAGGTACCCCTATTACGGGAAGCGGTGTAAAAGCAGCAATAACTCCGGGCAGATGTGCTGCTCCTCCTGCTCCTGCAATAATAACTTTAACTCCCCTTTTATGTGCATTTTTTGCAAACTCTGCCACCTGAGACGGTACTCTGTGAGCAGATAAGGCATTAATTTCGAAAGGAATCTCCATCTGATTCAGAAACTCTGCCGCCTGTTTCATAACCGGGAGATCTGATGTGCTCCCCATAATAATGCTAACTAATGGACTCATCGTTTATTGTAAAAATTGGTGTGGGACAAAAATAATCATTAATTTCGCCACAACAAATATTTGACAATTATGGAGCGCATTAAACTACACGATAAAGAGTTCAGAATTTTTATCAAACACCAGGAGATTTTATCTCGCATTAATGAGTTGGCACAGGTGCTCAATAATGATTTCAAAGATAAAGAGACTCCTCTTTTCCTCTCTGTTCTCAATGGATCGTTTATGTTTACATCCGATCTTATGAAGAGTATTACTTTTCCCTGCGAACTCTCATTCATAAAACTATCCTCATACAGCGGAGTGAAGTCTTCGGGGGAGATTAAAGAGATTATCGGTCTCAACTCACCGGTTGAGGGAAGAAATATTATAGTGCTCGAAGATATTGTAGATACTGGAACAACAGTTGAGGAGCTATACTCAATACTGAAAAAAGCCGGTGCAGCTGACATAAAAATATGCACACTACTGCTGAAACCCGAAGCTTACACAAAAGATATAACTATTGATTATGCTGCAATAAAGATTCCCAATGATTTTATTGTAGGTTACGGACTGGATTATAACGAGAGGGGAAGACAATACAAAGACATATATGTTCTGGATTAAAATGCTGTCCAAATGAAATATCTCATAATATTCGGGCCACCGGGTGCCGGCAAAGGCACTCAATCGTCCCTGATAATTGATAAATACTCATTTAAACATATCTCCACAGGTGAGCTTCTGAGAAGAGAGATCTCCGCAGGGAGCAGCGTGGGAATTATTGCAAAGGAGCTTATTAATAAGGGTCAATTTGTTGAAGATGAAGTAGTCCTTGACATTATTCGCCGTGAGATAAAAAACATCTCTCCCGGTGTTAAAGGGTTTATTTTTGACGGGTTTCCGCGTAACATATCACAGGCCAGATCCCTTGACACACTGCTTAGAGAGTTTGGGAAAAACAGCGTTGACGCCATACTGTCTCTTGAAGTGGATGATAACCTCATTGTTGAAAGAATTAAAAAGAGGGCTCTGGAAGAGGGAAGAGGCGATGATTCGTCAATAGAGACAATTTTAAACCGGATACGAACCTATCATGCTAAAACCGAACCATTGATTAATTATTATAAAAACCAGAACAGATATTATAAAATTGAGGGAGATCTGCCAATTGATAAGATCTTTGGAAATATCTGCTCGATAATTGAGGGGTTGAAAAATGAGCGGTAACTCAAATTTTGTTGATTATGTGAGGATCTTCTGTGCTTCGGGTAACGGAGGTAAGGGTTCGGTACACCTGCGGAGAGAGAAATTCATTCCCAAGGGTGGCCCTGACGGAGGTGACGGAGGTAGAGGCGGTCACATAATTTTAAAAGGAAACGCGCAATACTGGACACTTATACACCTTAAGTACAGAAAGCATATAAGAGCCCAGCACGGCGGTGCCGGAAGCGGAGCTCTGAGGCATGGTGCCAATGGTGAGGATATTTATCTGGATGTTCCTCTGGGCACTGTTGTAAAACTTGCAGACACCGGTGAAATTTTATTTGAAGTAACAGAGAACCAGCAAGAGGTAATTCTTGCAAAGGGTGGCAGAGGCGGTATGGGTAATGCTTACTTTAAGAGTTCTACAAACCAGACACCCCGCTATGCACAGCCCGGAGAAGAGGGAACCGAAAACTGGTACATTCTGGAGTTAAAGATACTTGCAGATGTAGGGCTTGTTGGGTTTCCAAATGCCGGTAAATCTACTCTGCTCTCCAAAATATCAGCAGCCAAACCACAGATTGCCGACTATCCGTTCACCACTCTGGAACCAAACCTTGGAATTGTGGAGTGCCGCGATCACAAATCTTTTGTTATGGCAGATATTCCGGGAATAATTGAGGGGGCACATATGGGGAAAGGTTTGGGATTGAGGTTCCTGAGGCACATCGAGCGAAACTCCATGCTTCTTTTTATGATACCTGCAGATGCAAAAGATATTGCAAAAGAGTATAAGGTGCTGTTAAAGGAGTTGAAAATGTACAACCCCGAACTTCTCGACAAAGAGAGAGTGCTTGCAATAACTAAGAGCGATCTTTTGGACGAAGAGTTGGAGATAATGATTAAGAGGAGTTTACCCAAAAAAATTCCTTTCATGTTTATTTCGTCATTTACCGGGAAAAATTTACAGCAATTAAAAGATTTGCTTTGGGAAAAGCTAAACACTCCGCTTAATGCTTGATTACATAATCAACATAGATACAGATCTGCTTCTGTTGATTAATCGAATGAACAATCCGGTTGCAGACTGGTTTATGCTTCTATTCTCTGCCAGGCTTCCATGGATTCCGCTATATGCACTCATTCTCTACTATATATTAAAACGCTTTGTCGTTCAACAGAGTTCTCCCTGGTTTGCTGCAGCGCTGGTTTTCTGCATCGTTTTAACATTTGCGGCTACAGATATGGGCAGCTCTGCAATTAAATATGCGGTACAGAGGCTTCGTCCCGGACACGACCCTGCACTGGAACCTCTTATTCGCTTATTGGATGGTAAAGGAGGGCTTTACGGATTTGTGTCAAGTCATGCAGCTAATGTATTTGGACTGGCCACCATTACATCTCTGGCTTTTGCAAGAAAATACTACACCATCTCAATTTTTATATGGGCATCACTTGTATCCTACAGCAGGGTTTACCTTGGAAGGCATTTCCCTCTGGATGTTATTGCAGGTGCACTTCTTGGTGTTTTAACAGCTTTTATAATTTATTCGATTCTCAATGTACTATATAATAGATCATTCAACAGACGCTCAATGGAATCTGGCAGCAGAGGAGTATCTGTTTAAAAATTTTGATAAACCTGTGTTTCGCCTTTGGCGTAACTCTCCCTCAATAATTGTCGGGCTTCATCAGAATGCGTATGCCGAGATTAATATCGGCTATGTAAGAGAGTATAAGATTCCGGTAGTAAGACGACTCTCCGGCGGGGGAGCCGTATTTCACGACCTGGGTAATATAAACTTTACATTTATTGATACCCGCAACACAGAAGAGGATACTGCTGCTATGTTTGCAAGGTTTACAAAACCGATTCTGGATGCAATGCACAATTTAGGAGTAGAAGCATCTCTTGAGGGAAGGAACGATCTTGTTATTGACGGGAAAAAATTTTCGGGAAATGCTGTAGCGGTATATAAAAACAGAATACTTCAACACGGTACCCTGCTCTACTCTGCATCTATGGCAAATCTGTCCGACGCACTGGCAAACAGAGAGGAGCATTTCAGCGGTAAAGCTGTCAAATCCAACAGGGCAAGGGTAACCAACATATCCTGTTACCTCTCCAATCCAATGACTGTAACCGATTTTATGGATTATCTAAAAATATATATAACCGCCAGAGGTGACCATTTTATCCCATATAATTATACAACTGAAGATCTTGCAGCAATTGCAGGGTTAAAACAGACAAAATACAGCAGGGACGAATGGAATTTCGGCTCTTCTCCGTCATACGGCTATTCGAGGACCATGCGTTTTCCGGCAGCTCTCATTGAGCTTCACATGAGAATAGAGAGGGGAACAATTGAAGATATCCGGTTTTATGGAAACTACTTTTTCATTGAAGAGACTTCCGGCATAGAGAAGCTGTTAAAAGGTTGTGAACATTCGTATGATAAAATTCTGGAAAGAATAAAAAAAATAAACCTCTCCGATTATTTTCAAAACATAAGCAGAGAGGAGTTTATCAGTCTGTTTCTGTGAAGATGAGCACTATTTGGCTCGTTTCTTCTCTTTGACTTTTACAAGCAGGTCTTTAAGTACATCTATACAATCGACAGTGGCATCTTCAAATTTAATTGAATGTCGCTCTACAACCAGGTCATTACCAGGTATTATTACCTTCATTTTAACACTCTTGTTGTCGTGGTCGGGCAGCAGGCTTAGAATAACTTCTACATTCATTATTTCATCATAGAATTTTGGAAGTTTTGTCAGCTTCTTTTCGATATAATCGATAAGCTTTTTGTCTGCGTTGAACTTGAGTGATTGAATCCTGATTTCCATATTAACCTCCTTTTTTTGCTCTTGGATGAGCGGTTAGAAAAACTTTCTTTAGTTGTTCAAAAGAATTATGTGTATATACCTGCGTGGCAGCCAGTGAAGAGTGTCCTAAAACCTCTTTTATACTATTGAGGTCTGCACCATTGTTCAGCAGATGCGTTGCAAGTGAGTGTCTCAGCATATGAGGACTCTTTTTCCCAGTGAGTGCAGGAACAGTTTCCAGCTCTCTTCTTACTATCTTATTAACAAACGAGAGATACATTGGTTGACCTGTATCGGTCAAAAAAAGATAGTTGCCAGGATTATCTGTATAGTATCCGGTGAACATCTCCAGGTATCTCTCCAGTTCATCCGATAACGCCTCTGGAACAGGTACCTCTCTGATTTTATCTCCCTTGCCTGTAACCCTTAAAAGGCATCTTGATTTGTCCCAGTCACTCTGCTTAAGATTTGCTAACTCTGCCCTCCTTATCCCTGTACTGTATAGTGTTGATACAACTGTCCTGTCCCTTACAGCAAAGAAATCGTCTGAATCGGGCACATTAGAAAAATAGGAAACAATAGCCGAACTCTTATAAAACCCCGGAAGCGTATGTGCCTCTTTGGGTCTCTGAATCCTCTTAACAGGGTTCGTTTTAAGGAATCCCCTTTTTATAAGGTAATTACAATAACTGCTGATTGCAGAGAGTTTAAGGTTCATGGTTCTGGGACTGAGCCCCGACTGAAGACCCGAAGCTACAAAGCCTCTGATTGATTGCGGAATTAAAAAAACTGACTCTTCTTCATCATCCCTGGGGGATAAAAATTCATAGAGTTGGCTTAAACTCTCCTGATATATCTCCAGCGTACGCGAAGAGTATCTCTTCTGCACTTTCAGGTATTCAATAAATAGTTCGGACGGCTTCATATTCGCATCTAATTTAATAAAAAAAAATGACATCCGCCATAACAGGGATGTCCACTTTTTTTAATATTTCCGATGCTCTATTTACTCTTCATTAAGACGCAGAGATTGAACATAGATGGCTTTCTTCACCTCCTCGCGTCTCTTCACTGAATTCTTGACAAAGCTCTTTCTGCTTCTCATCTCTCTTATTGTGCCTGTCTTCTCAAATTTACGCTTGAACTTCTTTAACGCCCTTTCGATGTTTTCGCCCTCTTTAATTGGTACTATGATCATATCTGTTACACCTCCTTTTGTTTGGGCTGCAAAAGTAACTATTTATTTTTTATCAGACAATAGTACACTCTAAATTTTGTTAATTTTGCAAATCAATAAATATTACAACCACTTATGAACCTTAACGAGTTCCAAAAACAGATTTTGCAGGGCATTCCACAGGAGTTGCCGTCTGCCCCTGTTTATGATTTTAATATTAATCACGCACCTAAAAGAAAAGATATTCTTACATCTCAGGAGAAGAGACTGGCTATTAAAAATGCATTAAGGTATTTCCCGGAAAAATTTCACAAAGTTCTGGCAGAGGAGTTTGCAAAAGAGTTAAGAGATTTTGGAAGGATTTACATGTACCGGTTTCGTCCTGCATATACCATAGAGGCCCGCTCAATATACGACTATCCTCATAAATCATTACAGGCTGCCGCAATAATGCTCATGCTTAGCAATAACCTCGACTATGCGGTTGCACAACATCCTCACGAGTTAATAACATACGGTGGCAATGGAGCCGTTTTCCAAAACTGGGCACAATATCTGCTGACAATGCAATACCTTGCCAAAATGACAGACCGGCAGACTCTTGTGCTATACTCAGGACACCCGCTTGGTCTGTTTCCGTCTGATAAAAATGCACCAAGGGTGGTTGTAACAAACGGAATGGTCATTCCCAATTACTCTTCGAAAGACCACTGGGAAAAATTTAACGCACTTGGAGTTTCGCAGTACGGACAGATGACTGCAGGGTCATTTATGTACATTGGCCCTCAGGGAATTGTCCATGGCACCACTCTCACCCTTTTAAATGCTGCAAGGATTAAAGAGGAGAAAAGAGTAAAAACCGGTGAACCTAAAATATTTGTAAGTTCCGGCCTGGGAGGTATGTCCGGAGCTCAACCAAAAGCATCGGTTATCGCCGGATTAATCGGTATTATTGCTGAGATAAACCCCAAAGCAGTTGAGACCAGATATAAGCAGGGGTGGGTTGACGAGGTTTTTACAGATATCGGGGAGTTGCTTGTGAGAGTAAGGAGAGCCAAAAAAGATGGAGAGGTGGTATCAATTGCATATCAGGGAAATATTGTTGACTTATGGGAAGCACTCGCAGAGTCCAATCTTGATGTAGATATTGGCAGCGATCAGACTTCTCTCCACAATCCATGGTCGGGTGGATATTATCCTGCAGGACTATCATTTGAACAGAGCAACACAATGATTGCCGATAATCCCGAAATGTTCAGGGTAAATGTTCAAAAATCTCTCTGCCGTCACATATCAGCTATAAACAAGATGACAGAAAGAGGTATGTATTTCTTTGATTACGGAAATGCATTTCTTCTTGAGGCCTCAAGGGCCGGAGCTCAGGTGCTTCTGTCTGACGGAAATTTCAGATATCCTTCTTATGTACAGGATATAATGGGGCCATACTTTTTTGACTATGGATTTGGCCCATACAGATGGGTTTGTACATCCTCTAAAGAGGAGGATCTGGCGGTAACCGATGCTATTGCAGAGGAGGTTCTGGTAAAAATGGCTCTTGATGCTCCTGATGAGATTAAATCTCAGCTTGAAGATAACATCCACTGGATAAGAGAGGCCGGTGCAAACCGTCTTGTAGTTGGTTCTCAGGCCCGCATACTTTATGCCGACTGTACCGGAAGAACAGAGATTGCCCTTGCAATGAACCGTGCAATAAGGGAGGGAAGAATCTCAGCTCCTGTCGTGTTAGGAAGAGATCATCACGATGTATCAGGTACCGATTCTCCTTTCCGCGAAACCTCTAACATTTACGACGGCTCGCAGTTCACTGCAGATATGGCGGTTCACAATGTCATAGGAGATGCATTCCGGGGTGCAACATGGGTCTCTGTTCATAACGGAGGCGGAGTAGGTTGGGGAGAGGTAATAAACGGAGGTTTCGGTATGGTAATAGATGGGTCGGAGAGTGCAGAAAAGAATATTAAAAACATGCTTCACTGGGATGTTAACAACGGTATTACACGAAGGGCATGGGCCCGTAATCCGTCTGCTTTATATGCCATTAAAAGAGAGATGATGCGTACTCCCCTGCTGGAGGTAACTCTGCCAAATATTGCAGATGACGCTTTAGTCGGTGAGGCTGCTGATCATGTTTTCAACCGGGAAACCCAGAATTGAAGCATAGTCCAGCAAACCATCAACTATTTTCTGATCTAATCTTCTCTCCCTGGACAGTATCCAGAGAAACTTTCCGGAAGGGTCTCCAACCAAAGCGTATGTGTAATCGGGGTCCACTCTCAGCACCCAGTAATCACCCGAAAACGGCCAGAAGAAACTAACCTTTAACTTCGAGGGTTTTGTTATATCAGGTATCCATGCTTTCCCCTTTGCCTGTTTTATCCTGCTTCTGTCCGAAATCAACCGTCCTTCGTTTGTAACGGAAACGGTACCATCTTCATTTAACTGGTAATTAGCTGTTATATCTTCAAGCCCCTCTTCAAATTTGTTGGGCAGTCGCATTATTTCGTACCACTTACCCATATACTTTTCAATTTCGAAGTCTTCTGCAGAATCAAGTGCAAGATATGCAGGAGAACAGGATGCGGTAAAAACAACCATAATACCAAAAAACAAATACTTTATTTTTCCCATAATTCAAACTTACACAATAATTCAAATTTATAAAAACAAAACATAATTTCCTTAAATATGTTTAATACTGTATCATTTATTACACATTTCAACATACTTCACGGGTATCTTTGCAACTCAATCAAATATATAATAACCAGAAAAAGAGATAATATGAAAAGAACAGTAATAAAAATTGATGAAGAACTTTGCAATGGTTGCGGTAATTGTGTTGAGGGATGTCACGAAGGAGCTCTTCAGTTAATAGATGGAAAGGCGGTAATGGTCAGTGATCTTTACTGTGATGGACTTGGCGCATGTATAGGGGAGTGTCCGGTTGGAGCCATTGAGTTTGTAGAAAAGGATACGGAGCCGTATGACGAAATTGCCGTAATGGAGAGGATATCACCAAAAGGGACAAAAGTTATTATGGCACACTTAAAACACCTTAAAGATCACAACCAGACAGAGTGGTATAATCAGGGTGTGGAGTGGTGCAGAAAAAATGGAATAAATTTGGAAACAGATAAAATGGAAGAGACAAAAAAACATTCCGGATGCGGATGTCCGGGAGCTGCCGAAAGAGACTTCAGAGATGCTAAGAAGGTGCAGGAATCGGCTGGTATCAATAATATAACAGGAGTATCAGAATTAAAACAGTGGCCTGTCCAGCTCCATTTACTTAACCCTGCAGCGGCTTTTCTTAAGGATAGCGATCTTCTGCTCGCATCAGATTGTTCTGCCTTCTCAAACGGAGCTTTTCACAGCCGTTTCCTTAAAAATAAAGCACTTGCAATAGCCTGCCCCAAACTCGATGAGGGTACACAGAGTTATGTTGAGAAACTCGCTGTTATGATAGACCAGTCAAATATAAATACTCTTACCGTATTGATGATGGAAGTGCCTTGCTGCGGCGGACTTCTGCAGATAGCTAAGAGTGCAAGAGAAGTTGCAAAACGCAACATCCCCATTAAGGCAATGACTATGTCGCTTCAGGGTGATCTCCTTAGTGAAAATTGGGTATAACAGAGTAATCCGGGGCGGTTATTTGCGAAATTTCTTAAACAGCAATCTGTCCAGTGAATAATCGCCCGGCCCGGTTAAAAACAGGTAGATAAAGAGGCCCAGAAACAGAAGTGCCAGCTCCTTAACCTGTAAGGGATCTGATGAGTGTATCACAAAAAAGGCAATAACCATTGTAAACGCCAGAGGGATTAGTGCCAGTCTTGTCAGCAGACCGAAAATAAGAAAAATTGACGCAAAGAACTCTGCTCCTATTGCAAGAATTAGTGATATCCTGGATCCTAACCCTATAGGATCGGGAAACACCTGATAGAGAGAGCCGAAGTTGGAGAGTTTACCCCAGCCGTGCAACAATATAAGTATCCCGGCAAAAACTCTCAACAATAACAATGTAAAGGAGTTTCCCGTTTTATTGAGCTGTGCACCATAAAGCATAAACTTTTTCATTACAAAAAATTTTATCAGTGAAATATTATTTGGAGAGAGACTTCAGGGGTTCTGTAAGCTTAATGTCAACCGCCTCAATCTCTTTAAGGATATCTTCTCCTTTTTGAGTTAGCGTGAAATACATCTGTCTTTTATCTGTGGTTCCCATATCTCTCTCTATTAAGGCCTTCTCCTCAACCGAGCGAATAATTTTTGAGGTATTGGAACAGGTGAGGTTAATTTTTCTTGCAATTTCTCCCGAGGTAAGTCTGCCCTCCTTAAGTGAGCATATAAGCATACCTTCATTAAGACAAATACCATGAATCTTTAAAAATTCATGCTCGTAATCGGATATCGATCTGCAGACATCCCTTATTAAACATAATTTTTTCATATAGGTCCCTTTAATCTTTCAACAAAAAGTTCTCGATATATTTCTTCAAATCCTCTTTTGGCACAGCTCCCTGAGCCACTTCGGGGTTACCGTTGAGAGGTATAAAGAGCAGTGTTGGTAGTGCTCTTATTCCAAAAGCAGCCGCTATGTCCTTCTCTTTATCGGTGTTTACCTTGTATATCACAAGTTTTCCATCATACTCCTTTGCAAGTTCCTCCAAAACCGGAGCGAGTTTCCTGCAGTAAATACACCAGTCTGCATAAAAATCGATTATTGCCGGTTTATCTCCCAAGTACTTCCACTCACCGGGGTTTCCCACAAAATCAACAACATTTTTTAAAAAGGCATCCTTCGAAACCGTTACAGTATATATCTTCTTCACCGATTCACTCTCCGGCTTTGCCTTACACGAACTTACAGTAAAGAAAACAATAGAAATACTTATAACTATTTTAATTAATCTCATATTCATTTTTTTTGCAAATATAAATAATATTTCTTTTCAAACAAATTTCCAAAGGAAATTATTTTGAATTACCTCAAAATATTGCTTACCTTTGCCGTTCGAAACAATTAACAAAATGAAGTACATTATAGTCGGAGGTGTTGCGGGTGGTGCAACCGTGGCAGCCAGATTGAGAAGAAATGACGAAAACGCACAGATAATTCTGTTTGAAAGAGGAGAGTATGTCTCATACGCCAATTGCGGATTACCCTATTACATAGGTGAAGTTATTAATAACAGGGATAACCTGTTTGTCCAAACCGTTGAGGGATTCAGAAGTCGTTATAACATAGATATCCGCACATTAAGTGAAGTTGAACGAATTGATGTCAAAAGCAAATCTGTGGAGGTTTTCAATACTATTACAGGCCGAAGATATTTTGAGAGTTACGATAAGCTCATACTCTCCCCTGGCGCAGAGCCTGTAAAACCAAAGATTGAAGGTATCGAAAGCTCAAAAGTATTTACACTCAGAAATGTCCCCGATACAGATAAGATAAAACATTACCTCTCTGTTAAACGGGTAGAAAATGCTGTGGTAGTGGGAGGAGGTTTTATAGGTCTTGAGATGGCAGAGAATCTTCACGAATGGGGTATAAAAATTGATCTTGTGGAGATGGCTCCGCAGGTTATGGCTAATCTCGATTTCTCTATGGCTTCGATTATAAATTCGGAGCTTGTTTCAAAAGGAGTTAATCTGCACCTTAGTGATGCCGTTAAAAGATTTGAAGAGAGAGAGAACAAGATTACCGTTGAGCTTAACAGCGGTAAAAAGATTGAAGCAGACATTGTCATATGGAGCATTGGAGTTAAACCGGAGACTAAACTTGCAAAAAGTGCCGGTCTGTATATTGGCGAAAGTGGAGGTATTAAAGTTAACAGCTTTATGCAGACCTCAAATGAGGATATTTATGCTTTGGGTGATGCTGCCGAGGTTTTGAATCAGGTTACAGGAACTCCGGCTTTGATACCTCTTGCCGGCCCAGCCAACAAACAGGGAAGGATAGTCGCCGATAATCTTGTTTATGGAAACAAATACAAATATGATGGCAGCATTGGGACGGGAATTGCCAAGGTCTTCGACCTCACTGTTGCCTCAACAGGGGCAAACGGAAAGATGCTCAACAAAGCTGGCATTAAATATGTTTCGTCATTCACTCACTCATCTTCACACGCCGGCTATTATCCAAATGCACTGCCTTTATCAGTAAAAATACTCTTCTCTCCGGAAGATGGCAGGTTACTGGGTGCTCAGGTTGTAGGATTTGACGGGGTTGACAAAAGAGTAGAGATGTTTGCACAAGTTATCAAATCGGGGGGTACTGTTTACGATCTGATGACAATAGAGCATGCCTATGCACCACCATTCTCATCTGCAAAAGATCCGGTAAATATGGCAGGATTTGTTGCCGATAACATCTTAAGAGGCAAAGTTAAAATTGTATCCTGGCGAAAGGCATCAAAAGCAGAGCCCGAAAAAGACTTTATACTGGATGTGAGGACTTCTGATGAGTATTCTCTTGGTTCGATAGATAACTCTGTTAACATCCCTCTGGATGAGCTGAGAGAGAGAGTGGCGGAGGTGCCTTTGGACAAAAGAGTGATTGTATATTGCGCTGTAGGTCTTAGAGGTTATGTTGCATGCAGGATTTTGATGCAAAGAGGATTTGATAATGTTTACAATTTGTCCGGAGGTTTTAAAACCTACTCAATAGCAACTGCGCGTCAGTCGGCAGCACAGTTTTTTGCCGGCCAGATCACATCTGATGACACTTTGAATGAAGTCGATAAAGAGACTGTACTATCTGTTGATGCAACAGGTCTGCAGTGTCCCGGTCCAATAATGCAGTTGAAAAAGAGCTATGATACTATTGGCAACGGAGAGAGACTTGAGATAAGAGCAACAGACAGTGCATTTGGCAAAGATGTAACCTCATGGTGTAAAACCATGAATGCAAGACTTATATCAGTTGAAAACAGAGCAGGAGTGATAACTGCTATGATAGAGAAGGGTACTGATGTACCTTCGGGAAGATACTCTATGGAAGTTGTTAAAGACAACAAAACCATAGTTGTGTTCAGTGATGATCTTGATAAAGCTCTGGCATGTTTCATAATTGCCAACGGAGCTGCTTCCATGGGTAAAAGAGTTACCATGTTCTTTACTTTCTGGGGACTTAACATAATTAAAAAAGGCGATACGGCTAAAGTTAAAAAAGAGTTTGCCGGAAAGCTTTTCGGGTGGTTTTTACCAAAGAGTGCCTCCGGACTGAAGTTGTCCAAAATGAACATGTTTGGTGCCGGATCCCTTATGATGAAATACATTATGAGAAAGAAGAATATTGACTCCCTGGAGACTCTCATAAATAATGCAAAAGATGCAGGTGTTGAGTTTATTGCATGTAAAATGAGTATGGATGTAATGGGAATAAAGGAGGAGGAGATAATTGACGGAGTTAATTTTGCCGGAGTGGCAACATATCTGGAGAGGAGCGAAGATTCAAATATGTCTTTGTTCATATAGTTGTTTGTTGATTTAAAATATTATTTTGCAGATGAAAACACATAAATTGCTTTTTTAAAGAATAGTTACTGATGAAATATTTATCAAAATTTCTGCTAAAGATTCTGGGTTGGAAGACAATGGAACCACCGGTACCGGAGCCCAAGTGTATTATTCTTGGAGTTCCTCACACATCTTTTTGGGATTTCATTATTTCGTTCCTCTATTACAGTTCAATGGGGCGTACCGCAAATATTATGATTAAAAAAAGTCTCTTCTGGTGGCCTCTGGGCACAGTAATCCGTTCAATGGGAGGGATTCCCGTTGACAGAGCCAAAGGAGCCAGGCTTGCGCTTCAGATTATCGACGAGTTTAAGAAAAGGGAGGTTTTACACCTTGCTATTGCACCCGAAGGAACACGAAAACCTACGGAGAAATGGAAAGCCGGGTTTCATACAATAGCCAGGTCTGCAAACATTCCTGTATATCTCGGTTACTTCGACTGGAATAAAAAAGAGGTTGGCAGAGGTGAAAAATTTGAACTTTCCGACGATGTGCAAAACGATCTTCAAAGGATAAGACAATGGTACAAAGACAAAGGGGTAGTGGGCAAACACCCGGAGAAATTCACCACGGGAAAGGATTTGGAATGATTATTGCTATATTTACACCTGCTTATTTATTACATAATTGATGAACATACCTGAATTTAATACATTAAGAGATCTATTTACCTATAGTACAGGCAAATATCCCAACAACAAAGCGTTTTCATATATAAACGGCCAATCTTACACTTACGGGGAATTTGGTGAGCGGACCAACATTGTCTCAGAAATTTTATCACAATATGGTATTATGCCCGGTGATAAAGTTGCCATTCTGAGTCAGAACATGCCTAATTGGCCTGTTGCCTATTTTTCCGTAACTGCTTTCGGCAGGGTATCAGTACCAATGCTGCCGGATTTTTCAGAATTTGAAATCAGAAACATAGTTGAGCATTCAGAATCTAAAGCCCTTTTTGTCTCTCAAAGATTACTATATAAGGTTCCAAAAGATATTATGGAGTCTTTAAGCGTAGTTATTGACATAGATACAATGGAAGTAATCAAAGGGGTTAAGGCCCAAAAAGAGGCAGATGTGGTATTTGCTGAGGAAAAAGATCTTGCGGTAATAATATACACCTCAGGCACTACCGGTAACTCCAAGGGTGTTATGCTAAGTCACTTTAATCTGTGTAAACACCTTTACTCTGCATTTTTACTAAGACCAGGTTTCGAATGGGATGTCTGGCTTTCGCTCCTCCCGCTCTCACACACTCTGGAGAGCAGCCTGTGTATGCTACTGCCAATGGTGAGTGGTTCACATGTATATTACATCGAAAAGGCACCCACTCCATCTATTCTGCTTGCTGCGCTTAAAGAGGCAAGACCAACCACAATACTGAGTGTTCCAATGATTATTGAAAAGATATACCGCAACTCTGTCCTTCCAAAATTTAATTCAAGTCCTGTAACCAGAGCCCTGTACAAAACAAGTGTGGGAAGAAAATTACTTAACAGAGTTGCCGGTAAAAAGTTAATGGAGACTTTTGGGGGTAAACTACGGTTCTTTGGAATTGGAGGAGCAAAGCTAGATAAAGAGGTTGAGAGATTTCTGCTTGAGGCAAAGTTTCCGTACGCAATAGGATATGGTTTAACTGAGACATCTCCTTTGCTTGCAGGTGCAGTGACCGATAAAGTAAAGCTGGAGTCAACCGGCCCCGCAGTTCATGGTGTAACACTGCGCATTGATAACCCCAATCCACAGACCGGAGAGGGAGAGATTGTTGCAAAGGGTCCGAATGTTATGATGGGTTACTACAAAAACCCGGAAGCAACCGAACAGGCCTTCACTAAAGATGGATGGTTCCGCACAAAAGACCTTGGTGTTTTTGACAATGAGGGTCGTCTTTACATAAAAGGAAGACTAACAAATATGATTGTCGGCCCCAGTGGTGAGAACATTTATCCCGAAGAGATTGAATCTGTAATAAATGGTCATTCCATGGTTGCAGAGTCGCTGGTAACACTTGTTGACGGGAAACTGGTAGCTTTGGTACACTTCAATCCCGATAAGCTTAAGACTTTAAAGGAGGCGAAAGATGAAGCAGTTGCCGCATACTACCAGAAAAAAGATCAGTTTGTTAAGAGCTTTGAGGAGAAACGGGACGAACTAATTCACAACTACGATGAAAAGAGAGATGAAATAACAGCTGCATTCAGTCAAAAGATAGAGCATCTCAAGAAAGAGGTTTACGAATATGTTAACTCAAGAGTGAATAAGTTCTCAAAGATTAATATTATTCACGACCATCCCGAGCAATTCGAAAAGACCGCAACCCATAAAATTAAAAGATATAAGTACACTAAGAAGGACTAGGCGTTTATCTGGAGAGTGATACATCTATCCTGCCCACATAAACACCGTGTGCTCCAGTTTGGTTTATCAGAACACCCTTTTTGCCGGTTTTGTTTTTAACAATCACAGGCTCTTCAAGAAAGGTATGTGAGTGTCCTCCTATTATCATATCTACATTTTTTGTAAGACTTGCAAGTATTGTGTCGGAAGGGCGGTTTGCCGATCCGCCGTCATGCCCCAGATGGCTTAAAACAATTACAAGATGGCATTTATCCCTTAACCTGAGTTTTCTGGCGAGTCTGTTAACCACAGGAACAGGGTTTTTATATGTAATCCCTTCATACGCGCTCTGTGCAACATATCCTCTGAGATCGAGCATAACCCCTATTATGCCTATCCTCAAACCTCCTCTTTCAATAATGGTATAAGGTTTGACAATATCTTTCAAGGGACTCGCCGAAAAATCGTAATTTGCACAGAGTGTTACATATTCTGCCTGCTGAAGTCTCTCAGCCAGTATATGCTGACCATCATCAAATTCGTGATTTCCCAGACAGACAGCATCGTAACCCATTGCATTGTAAAGCATAACCTCCATTTTGCCCCCAAAAAGGGTGTAGTAAGGGGTACCCTGATTATAGTCTCCCGCATCCAGTAACAGCACATTCGGATGACTTTTCCTTATGCTCTCAATATAGTTGGCTCTCCTCTGAAATCCGCCAAGACCTGCATTTCTGCCACTTGACAATGGTTCAATATTGCTGTGAACATCGTTTGTGTGCAAAATGATAAGATCTTGTCCGTTTAGTGTAATTACACAAAAAACGAACAGTATACACAGCGTATATTCAATACCCCGAATTATTCTATTCATACTTATTCTCTCCGTTTAAATCTCCATTTACAATCTTTACCCGTCCGGTTATGGATGATGTTATTAATTTATCGCTTGCAGTAAGCTCTTCAATTTTGGTAATTACAGCATCCCTGAGCAGAATGCCCGTTTGCTCAACCGCTGTGGCACTTTTTAGTGCTGATAGATTATCGCCTCCGCTTAACAGAAAGTCAATTGTTACCACTCTGTAGTTTCTGGTGATATCAACCTGTTCACCATCAATTAATACATCCTTTAATTTACCTGAGTTTATCTCAAGCCGGATGTTATGAGAAAATGCCTCCACCCGGTTTTTTGCAAAAGATTCAAAGAGCTCTCTAACGGAAGTACCCGGCAGGTCAATGATAACAACATAATTCTCAAAAGGAAAAATTGTGAAGATATCGTATCTTTTTACATCACCTTTTGGCAATGCTGCCCTTAAACCTCCAAAGTTGGTAAGGGAGAAATGAACCTCACCTTCGCTTACCTCTCTGCCAAAATCAAGCAAAAGATCGGCCGCGAAGTTGGAGAGTAAAGATTCGGGTCTTGAAGATCTCATCTCAAATTGAGACACCCCAATAACCTGTTGCATCATTCTGTCCATTTCGGGCTTGAAGAAATGGATAATGCCCTCTACTACGGGCTCATTGTTTTTGTCCCATGTAGAGTCCATTAAAATCCGTGATGCCTTGTAGCTGTACCTCAGGCTCTGAGCGGGCAGAACAGATATCCAAACCAGGCAAAACGCCGATAAGAGAGTTATGAAGCGTCTCATTTTTTCTTTTAAAAATAGAAATAAATTTTAATATTTAAGCCACTTAATAATCTCTTTCCAGCTTGGTTTCTTTCCATACATTAAGATTCCTATCCTGTAGATTCTGGCAGACAGATATGTCATAAATATAAATGTTGCCGCAAGCAGTGATATCGAAAGTGCCAGTTCCCAGAAAGGGACACCAAATGGCACCCTTGCCATCATAACCATGGGTGATGTGAATGGTATTATTGAAGCCCAAACCGAAACAGTACTGTCCGGATACTGAAATGTATGTATCATTATCATCAGTCCAATTATCAAAGGCAGAGTTACCGGCAGAATCAGCTGCTGTGTATCTGCTTCGTTATCAACAGCAGACCCTACTGCTGCAAACATTGAGGCATATAAGAGATACCCCAGCAGAAAATAGATCAAAAATGCGGAGAGTATGCTGAAAATTGGTATCGAGGAAAGTGCCTCCATTAAATCACCTGAGAATGAGCTATCTTTCTGTGGTATAGCGACAACCTCTTCTGTCATATTGCCGCTTTGCATCTGAGTAATCTGGTTTGTGATATCTGCGCCCTCTTTAATTTTTTCAGTCCCTGTAAAAGACTGAACTCCCAGCACAATCCCCGATGTAAGTACAACCCAGATAAGGAACTGAACCAGTGCAACCGAGCCCACTCCCAGAATTTTGCCAAGCATTAACTGAAAAGGTTTAACTGAAGAGACAATAACCTCAACAATGCGGCTTGTCTTCTCCTCGATCACTCCTCTCATAACCATTGAGCCGAACATAAATATAAACATATAGATCATGAAGCTTAAAATATAGCCCATTCCCATATATAGCTCTACCATGCCTACTTTTTCATCGCCACTCTCGGTGATTGTGTAGCTCCTTATAGAGACATCTGTTCTGATATCCTTTAGAATCTCATCCAGGTTTTCTATGCTGTACCGCTCCATTTTGCTCTTTTCAAGAGCCTTCTGCACGCTCCTCTCTATCTCTCTTCTTGCATCCAGATTAATCTGTTTGGGAGAGTATGTGCTTACAGTAACATTTAAGAGTGAGTCGGGAGCAGATATTTCAACAAGCGCATATACCGATTCGGGGAACTCTTTTTTAAAATTTTCAACATTGAGATTACTATCAAAGATATATACAAACTCTTCTGTATTGCTGAAATGGGGTTGGCATAGCTCCGACCTGTCGGCAACCATTATCACCTGGCCTTTCTTCCCCTTGGATACCGTCATTATAAGAGATGGCATTATTATCAATGCAGCAAAGAGGATTGGTGTGAGAATGGTCATAATTATGAATGACCTCTTTTTAACGCGTATCAAAAACTCGCGCGATATTATTAAAAACAACTTATTTGTATTCATAATTAAAAATTTAGCTTACCAGTTTTATAAAAATATCGTTCATTCTTGGCATAAGCTCTCTGTATGAGAGAATATCTATTGAGTTAACAAGACTCCTGAGAATTTCTGCAGAACAGGCCCCTTGTTTTACTTCCAGCACAGCCCGGTACCCCTGCTTAGTTTCTTCCTGACTGACAAGAGAGTAAAGCTGATTTCCTCCAAACATAAATGGTGCACCCGACCGGTAAATAACTTCAACTTCATTTTTTCCGTGGTCTCTCCGAATATCTTCCAGAGAGCCGGTGATAACAAGGTTCGCTTTGTTTATCAGAGCTATGTTGTCGCATAACTCTTCAACTGACTCCATATTGTGGGTCGATAAAATAACTGATGTTCCCGACTCTTTCATAGCCAGAATCTCATTTCTTACAATCTGTGCATTAATGGGATCAAATCCGCTGAAGGGCTCGTCCAGAATAAGGAGTGAAGGTTTATGCAGCACAGTGGTAATAAACTGAACTTTCTGAGCCATTCCCTTGGATAACTCCTCAATCTTTTTATCCCACCACGCCTGAATTCCAAATTTTATGAACCATTTTTTAAGCTCTCCGGTTGCTGCTGTTTTGTCCAGCCCCTTTAATCTTGCAAGATATAATGCCTGCTCCCCTACTTTCATCTTCTTATAGAGTCCGCGCTCCTCCGGAAGATACCCTATACTGGCAATATCATCCTGTTTAATTCTCTCACCATTGAACAGGATTTCTCCGGCGTCGGGCATGGTAATCTGATTCATTATTCTTATAAGTGTGGTCTTCCCTGCACCATTCGGCCCTAAGAGTCCGAATATTTTTCCTTTTGGTACAGAGATGGATACATTGTTAAGTGCGGTAAATTGATTAAAGCGCTTAACTACGCTGTTACAGGTGATTATCTCCATATTAACACAAGATTTTTAAAAAAGTGAAACAAATATACCATTATCTCACAATTTATTTAAAATAACAGGATAAAATCTCCAATAATTGGGGTTTTATGATACTGTTTGTTAACAATTCATTAATTGTTACCTGTTTGTTTGATGTTATCTCAGAAAATCTGATAATTGCATGTGCAATAAATTTCCCGATATAGGGATTGTCAGAGAGTTGTTCCTGTGAAATCTCTGTTATGTACCTTTTTTCAAAACAGGCAGTATCAACAAAAATATCATCTTCGAAAAGCCGGTACCTGCTGTTATCTATACCTTTTATTTCCATCAGTTGAGCGGTATTGACAAACCAGCCTATTTTGTCTCTGTATCTTATTATCTGCGATGCATAATAGGGCCCTATTCCCTTTAAAGAGATAAGAGCCGCCGAATCGGCGGTGTTAATGTCAATCCTCTTTACTTGTATGACGATACTGTCCTTAACCCTATTGTAGAATTGTTCGGAGACCGAATAAATCTTCTTAAAATCATCACGGTTTTTAAATACTCCTCCCTTACTCCTAAAGTTGATGATTACCTCTGCCTGGCGTTGAGACATCCCCAGTTGCTGAAGCTGTTCCTGATTTACTGTATTGGGGTCGAAAGCAAATAACTCCGGAACTCTTTTCTGCTGTAAGCTGCTGCCCTCTTTAATGATTTTGGTTCTCTTACCACCTAAAGTGCTGTTGTCATTTTCTGATTTAGTATCATCCACCGGTTCAGAAAGTCTGGCATCTTTTCTCTCTGCACTGCCCGTCTGGAGTTCATTTTCAAGCTTTTCCGGCTTCTCCCTCTTATCACTTGCACTTCCGGGAGAAAAAAGGAAGATAGTCAGTTGTAAAAAAAAGATGGTAAAAATTAATATTAACGCACCGGACAGCTCCTTGCTTCCTATCTTTCTTCCCCACTCCATATCTCCCTCCTTTGTATGTTTAATTATTGATTTTTCTGATCCTTCTCTCTCTTTCTCCCGGAAATAATTATAACAATCTCTCCTTTTGGCTGATTGGCCGAATACCACTCTTTCAACTCTCTTATCGTTCCTCTTCTGTTCTCTTCATAAAACTTCGACAACTCTCTGGAGACTGCTGCCTCTCTCTCAGCTCCGAACATCTCTTCAAATTGGGTCAGGGTTTTTACAAGTCTGTAGGGTGACTCATAAAAAATAAGTGTTCTGGTATCTTCTTTCAGCTCCCCGAGGCGGGTTTGTCTCCCTTTTTTAACGGGTAGAAAACCCTCAAAACTAAACCTGTCACATGGTAATCCCGAATTTATCAGTGCAGGAACAAATGCCGTTGCTCCCGGAAGTGTCTCAACCTCTATTCCTCTCTCTCTGCACTCACGAACCAGAAGAAAACCGGGATCGGATATACCGGGTGTACCGGCATCACTGATAAGTGCAATACTCTTACCTTTTAAAACCATATCCGCAATTTTCCCTGCACTCTTGTGCTCGTTATACTTGTGATAAGACTCCATATGTACCCCAATCTCATATTTTGACATAAGAATACTGCTTGTACGGGTATCCTCGGCCAAAATAAGATCTGCCTCCTTAAGCACCCTTATCGCCCTGAGAGTGATATCTTCAAGATTGCCAATTGGAGTTGGTACTATAAAGAGTTTAGCCATTATATCTCCTTCTTAAAACCATATAAAACCTGTAAGCGGCCGGAGACTCCTCATCCCAGTGAGAGAATGCCCTTCTGGTGTATTCAACAGCCTGTTCAAGCGACTCCATTTCATTAAGCCGCTGAAGAGTAAGGCGGTACTGATCCTCATCCCCCTTGAAAAGTTCCCTTGTAAAGTATATTTTATCATTTAAAGTTATTGCCCTGTGAATATCATCGATAGAAGGACCGGGGTTGTCCAGCATCCACGAAGGGGTTCGGTTCTTATTGTTTGTAACAGAGTCCTCTTCATCCTCAAAATAATCGAACAGAATCTCTTCGGACTCATTAACCGGGTTGTTTGTTTTATTACCGGCACTGTTAAACATTGTCTCTTTTACTACTTCTTTAAACAGAACTTCAGATGACTCTGTTTTATCAATTTCTATTCTACCGGAACCTCCCCTCTCTTCATCTGCTTCATCTGCTCGGTCTGCTTCATCTGATATGACCATCGATCTGTCATCTTCAACCATATCTTCCTTCTCCTCCTCTGCATTGCCGGCAATGAAAGGTACTTCTCTTTCGGGCGCCTCTTTCTCTCCTGTTTTAAGTCTGCTAATCATGTCCCTTAGGGTAAGTCTCTCATAATCGTACTTTAAAGTAGTAAGTTTCTCCCGTAGAAGAGCAGTGCTTATGAAAAGTTCTTCCCACTTAACAGAAGATACATTAGAGGAGTGTTCGAGAGTGTCAACATCTTTAACCAACTGATCGAGAATAATCCTTATTTCAGAAATTTTATTGGGGTTTAGCATCTCAACTTTTTTTATCTTTGTATCACACAAAAGTAATCAAATGTTTCTGGAAAGTGCAAAAAAAGCCGGTTGGATAGAGGTAATCTGCGGATCGATGTTCTCTGGTAAAACTGAGGAGCTTATAAGACGGTTGAAGCGGGCAAATTTTGCTAATCTCAGGGTAGAAATCTTTAAACCAAGGATTGATATCCGTTATTCGCAGGAAGAGGTTGTTTCTCACGATTCAAACAGTATAAGATCCACCCCGGTTGACACCTCAGCAAGCATTCTGCTATACTCCTCCGATGTTGATGTTGTAGGAATAGATGAAGCACAGTTTTTTGACATTGGAATAGTTAAGGTATGTCAGCAGCTTGCTGCGTCAGGGGTAAGGGTGATAGTGGCAGGTCTTGATATGGACTACCTCGGTAAGCCGTTTGGTCCAATGCCTCAGCTAATGGCAGTTGCGGAGTATGTAACCAAGGTACATGCTATTTGTGTCAGATGCGGTAACCTGGCTCATCACTCACACCGGCTTACGAAAAGTGACCAGCTGGTGGTCCTGGGGGAGAAAGATAGTTATGAACCCATTTGCAGGCACTGTTTCAACGCTATTCTCAATCAGAC
>CAZPFI010000001.1:66801-72965 GCA_964585795.1 uncultured Muribaculaceae bacterium
AAGATAGTTATGAACCCATTTGCAGGCACTGTTTCAACGCTATTCTCAATCAGACTTACTGAAATAGATCTTTATGAGCTAACGATTACTCTTTCTTGTTTTTACTGAGTATCGCCTCGCCGTTGTGTTCCACTGTGTTATCCCCGGAATTCTTTTTACCAGTATATGTCAGCAAAATGGTTCCATCGTCATTTGGCTTTATCTCTCCGCTTATTAACAAAGAGTCATCCACAATAAGATTACCCTTAAATGATATTTCATAATTGGTTGTACTTAATGTTCCATTTATACTGAATGATATATCTTCAGTAATTTTTATAATGCCCATGAAGGTTGAATCGCGGTAAAAATCAAGTTCTATTTCAGACGGTATCTCCTGAATAATACCTCCTCCTGTAATACGCATTGTTACAATCTCAATATTATTTGTACCTGTCCAATTTCCTGTTAGATTAAATATAACTTTTTCTTTCTTTGAAACGCAAGCACCGAGCATTAATATTGATAGAATAATTAATAGTAAAGATTTTAATTTCATAATGTTAGTTATTAATAAAATGGAGTTCTGTTCAAGGAGACAAAAGTAGAAAGTTTTCAATAATAAATTTAATGTTTTAAACAATTTTTATCTTTGGTGGCTGAAACTAACCCCTAAAACAAAAAACATGAAACACGCCCTGCTGAAGATAAGCAGATCGAAGCTTTATCACAATTACAACTTCTTTACTTCTAAGCTCTCAAAAAGAACAAAAATGCTGGTTCTTGTAAAAGCGAACGGATACGGTACAGGTGACATTGAAGTAGCCCGGCTTTGTGAAGACTTTGGTGCTGATTATCTTGGCGTAGCTCATCCTGTTGAAGGTTTTAAACTTAAAAAAGGGGGAATTAAGCTTCCGGTAATAGTACTTACTCCCGGAATTGACAACTTTAAAGAGATTATTGAGTATGGGCTGGAACCGAGCTTAATTACACCTGAGGCGTTTAAGAGCATGGCTAAAGAGGTTGAACTTGCCGGCGCAAAAGAGTATCCTGTTCATATTAAGCTCGATACCGGCATGCAACGGGTTGGATTCGATGAAAAGAGCTTTGGAACTTTGCTGGATTTACTCCCTGCATACCCACAGCTTAGGATAGTCTCTCTGTTTTCACATCTTGCTGCTGCCGATGAACCAAAACACGATGCCTTTACAAGAAAACAGATTGATACATTTGTTGACATGGCCGCAATTATTGAGTCAAGATTAAACTATAAGCCCATGCGTCACATACTTAACTCATCGGGAATTGAGCGGTTCACCTATGCGCAGATGGATATGGTAAGACTTGGCATCGGTATTTATGGTACAAGCTATGTAGATGACACAAAATTAAAACCGGCAGCAACATTCTCTGCCCCTGTAATTCAGGTGAAGGAGTTATCCGGAGGAACCGTAGGTTACGGCAGGCACGGTGTTATTGGAGAAGAGGGAAAGAGAATTGCTACTGTTCCTGTTGGTTATGCAGATGGTGTTGACAGGCATTTGGGAAGAGGTGCAATTAAATTCTGCGTAAACGGACATCTCGTTCCCACAATAGGAAATATATGTATGGACACATTTATGATTGATGTTACAGGCATAGAAGTAAAGCCCGGCGACGAAGTGGTAATATTTGGAGATAATCCTCATCCCCGTGAGCTGGCTTCAGTTTTGAGAACCATAACCTATGAAGTTTTCACCTCGGTATCTTCACGCATAGAGAGGGTTATTGTCGATTAATCTTTTTGTTGAAATCAGTGTAGCAACCTGTGAATCAACTCCAGCAGAAGGTCTCCGTCTTCTGCCTCCCCTCTTAGGTTACTTTTACTTTTTGAATCATATACCCTAATCAAAGAGATGGCCTCCATACACCTCCTGAGAGAATAATAGCGGGCGGCAGATTCAAATTCTGAGACAAAATAAGGATGGACTGACAAGTAAGATGCAATCTCCCCGGCAGCAGGGCGTGAACCTGAGGATAGCAAATCGTGATATTTCATAATTCGGCTAAAGTGGTTGAAAAGGGTTGCCAAAGTCACTACGAGAGGAAACTGTTTTGGAGCAGCACCAAAATGTTTAACAATTTTGATTGCCTTTGCCACATCATTAATTGACAGGGCTTTTGTAAGCTCAAAAACATTATACTCTCTGCTTATGCCTATATTTTCTTCAATATGTACGGGCTCAATTATTGTTACTTCAGAAGATAGTCCGGTTATAAGCTTATCGAGTTCACCTGCAATTTTTCTCAATTCCGTTCCACAATACTCAGCCATCAATCGCGCTGCATCCGGTCTGATTTTTAAACCTCTCTCTTTTAGGTAACTCTCAATCCACGGAGCAATCATACTGTCGTAGAGTGAAAAGGTCTCAAATACCCAACCTTTCCCGTTTGCTGTTTTATAAAAACGCTCTCTTTTGTCAATTACCTTATTTGTGTATAATAGTACCAGAATAGTGGTAAGCTGGGGGCTATCCATGTAATGATTCAACTCATCCTGTCCCGGCATCAATTGCGCCTCCTTCACAATGACCACCTGCCTGGAAGCCATCATAGGGAATCTCCTGGCAGTTTCGATAACCTGCACGGCATTGACATCAGAACCGTAAAGTATCATCTGATTAAAACCCTTTTCGTCGGGCATAAGCGCTGTCTCTTCAATAAGAGATATAATCTTATCACAGAAAAAGGGCTCTTCGCCCATTAAAATATAAACAGGATCGAAAGATCCGGCTTTAATACGGGAGACTATCTTACCGTATTGTAAAATGCAATTATCAATATCTTTTTTGGCCATAAATAGTGCGGCTAATTTATGTAAAAAGGGTTTACAGAGCAAATTTTATATCTTTGCTCCCGTATAAGTACAATGAGAGAGACCATATTTGACCCGGTTAGAAAAAAGAGAGTTGCACTCACCCCCGAAGAGAGGGTAAGACAAGATTTAATAATTTTGCTTACAACGCATTACGGCTACCCACTCTCGTTGATGCAATGCGAGTATTCGCTGGTAATAAACGGAGTTAAGCATCGGGGCGATCTGGTTGTCTTTGATAACCGTGCCAACCCTTTGCTTCTTGCAGAGTGTAAGGCCCCGGGTGTCTCTGTCAAGCAAGAGACATTCGATCAGATATTCAGGTATAACATTGCTTTAAAGGTAAATTATCTGCTGGTTACAAATGGTAAAGAAACTTTTTTGGCAGAGATTGACAATGTTAACCGCAGGTATAAATTTATAGATCAACTTCCCGCTTATAATGAGCTCACTAAATAAAAAAATATTTCATACAATATCTGCCGAAGCTTCAAATGCTGGTGTTAAAGCGTTTGTAATAGGAGGTTATGTAAGAGACGCACTTCTAAAGAGAAAGAGCAAGGATATTGACATCGTTGTTGAGGGAAGCGGTATTGAGCTTGCACAAAATGTTGCTGCTAAACTAGGTGTTACTGTTACAGTTTTCAAAAATTTCGGCACAGCTATGATCCGTTGGCGTGATCTGGAAATTGAGTTTGTGGGAGCAAGAAAAGAGTCGTACAGGTCAGGTTCCCGTAATCCATTAGTTGAGAGCGGGACAATAAAAGACGACCAGTTAAGAAGGGATTTTACAATCAATGCATTAGCTTTCAGCTTGCAGAGTGATGATTATGGCGCTCTTTCCGACCCTTTTAACGGTATAGATGACCTTAATGCAGGGATTATAAGAACTCCTCTTGACCCTGACACAACATTCGGAGATGACCCTCTGAGAATGCTTCGTGCAATAAGGTTTGCATCACAACTCAATTTTAAGATAGTTCCACAGGCATACAGCTCCATTAAGCGAAACAGCCAGCGAATAGCAATACTGTCACAGGAGAGGATAAATGAAGAGCTTAACAAGATTCTTATGTCAGATAAGCCGTCAATAGGTTTGAGTCTGCTGGAGAGCACAGGCCTGCTCGATCTTATTCTTCCGCAGGTAGTAAAGCTTAAAGGAGTTGAGACGCAGGAGGGTAAAGGACATAAGGATAATTTTTCACACACCCTGCAGGTGCTTGATAATCTGGCCAAAACAAGTGACAACCTCTGGCTGAGATGGGCTGCTTTACTGCACGACATTGCAAAGCCTGCCACAAAAAAATATGAACCCGGAATTGGATGGACCTTTCATGGTCACGACTACCTTGGGTCGAAAATGGTGGTAAAAATTTTCAAGCAGCTTAAAATGCCCCTTAACGATAAGATGAAATTTGTGCAGAAAATGGTTGCTCTTCATTTAAGACCAATTGCACTGGTACAGGATGAGGTTGGCGACTCGGCAATTAGAAGACTGCTCTTTGATGCGGGTGACGATATAGACAACCTTATGCTTCTGTGCGAAGCAGACATAACATCAAAAAATGAGGGTACTGTTAAAAAACATAAAAACAACTTTATAGCTGTAAGAGATAAGCTTGATGAAGTTGAGGCAAAAGATGCAATTAGAAATTTCCGTAATCCAATTACCGGAGAGATGATTATGGAGATATACGGATTAGCTCCGGGAAGGGAGATTGGCATAATTAAGGAGTATATCAAGAATGCCATTCTGGACGGTGTCATTGGTAACAACATAGAGGAGGCAACTGCATTAATGAAAGAAAAGGCCTCTGAAATGGGCCTTTCCGGGAAACACCAAACTTAATTATTGAAACAAAAGCAGAATATCCTGTTAATAAGATGTATTCTGTGGATCGAAATTGGACCATCTGGCAGTCCAGTCATCAGATGCGGCATCACTTCTGAATGCCCCTATGAAGTTCACTTTGTCAAAAAATGATGAGGAAACTCTTGTGTCTGTAAAGAGATTTGTCTTGTTTAGCAGGGGACTACCTGCAACAGGTGCCCAGCTTGGATTGACTCCAAGGAGATTTGGTTGTTTGAACATCAGCGAATTAACTCCCGTTAATATCTGGTTTCCATTTGCAGAAAGCTTAAAAAATGATGAAGAGAATGATTCAGGTGCCGATTTAATAAATACAGAGGCATCAGTTGAAAGAGAGTCTTTAAAAGAGCCGTCTTTATCAGACCCTAAAATAGTCATATCTGTAAAAAACACATTTTTGAAGCCCATATTTCCTGCAGTTGCTGCCTCCTGAGTCTGAGACCCTTTATCGTTACAAATCATAAGACCTACAGGATAACCAATTGCTACAGAATTGAAGAGACTCATATTCGAACCCCTGCGTATTTGTACAGCTGCCTGGTGTTGCCCCAGTTTTGATCCATTATCAGGGTTATAATTTCCACCATTTACATAAGACGATGTGTTATTGAATGCAGGGTCGTGTCCTAAAGGGCCAACAACGGTAATATTTGAGAAGACAGGTGCAGTAATGGGTTGTTGATTGGGAGCATCAGAGTTATTATCCGATTCAAAAGCATTTGATCTTGAGACATCTGCAATCCTGGGGTCTCTTACTATAAGACCAAACTGGATATTGCCCCTGAATCCTGCATCGGTGTCAAAGTCATCATCCCAGGCCTTGTATGAGATGAGGTATTTTGAATTAACCGTACCTCCAAACCATTCAAATGCATCATCATTAGAGTATGAAACCTGAATATACTCAATTGTAGTACCCCGGCCTACAGAACCCATTGTCAGTCCGTTTATCTCCTGATCGGTTTTAAAAGGATAGCCTGCAAATTCTATTCTCACATATCTGAGAACACCGGAGTTGTCATTATCATCATTCCCTCCGTGTTTCGATCTGGGGCCTCCCTCAATTATCATCTCCGTTTTATTGTTTCTTGCTCTTCCACATATTATCAGACCTCCCCAATCACCTGGTTTTCTGGAGCCAACCGGTTGGTTTGAGGTAAAAACTATTGGTAAATCGTCTGTTCCGGCAGCAAACAGTTTACCTCCTGTCTCAACAATAAGTGACGCTTTACTATCTTTATCACCTTTAATAACAGTACCTGGTTCAATTGTTACCGAAGCACCGTCGGTTATGTAAACCCAACCCTTTAGAATATAGGTGCCTTTTTTTATTAAATGATCTCCTTTGATCTCAAACTCCTGAGATCCGTTGCCAATTACATTACCATCAAAGATAATTTGCTCCTCTTTGTCCGGATCTTCAATAAACTCTTTCTGACATTACTGCAGGGCCGGGAATAC
>CAZPFI010000002.1:0-50610 GCA_964585795.1 uncultured Muribaculaceae bacterium
TGCCAAATTTCTCCAAAAACAGAACTGCCTTCTCCTCTTTCTTTGAAAGACGAGGGATTTGCGTGAGAGAGTAAAAGTGGGTCCACACTCTTGAGGGTTTTAAATCTTTAATTTCCATTACAATAGTTTTTTAATAATTATTATTTGGTTTAATTTATTACATCCTACCGGTGGCTATATCCAAAGGAAAGGACAACAGATTACCCAGTTGATAAACCGGCACTCTTGATTGCAGCAGAACTGTCTGGCCATCCAGAATTCTTACATTCATTACAGATGGCTTACGGTAAACTACACGGCCTCTTCCTGCTGTAATATCAATATTTACAGCAGATGGGATGTCATCACTGGTGAGCTCCAAAACGACAGGGCGTCCCGAAAGGTTATTTGACGGGAGCAATCCCTGAGTATCTGACAGACGGAATGCGATATAAATCTGCTTTTCATTCCCTGCCCGTGGTACAACATCAAAAGACATTGTCTGCGTACCTGTTGTAGTCTTACCCAGGAACAGATCGAGATACTCATTCTCCAGTCTGTTTATCTCTTCAACAGCTGCCTTGAGAGCTTCCCCGTTAAAAGTTGCATCTGTCTCACCTGTAATAATCTCCATCCTCTTTGTCCTCAACTTAAATATTAATGCCGCAGTCTCCTCTGCTCTTCTCTCCGGGCTCTTCTCAACAACCTGGCTCTGCTGGACAGCTACGCGTTGCATACCGGACGCTGTTTGAACGGTACGGTAGAGTGTGCTCTGCTCGCTTGTCAGGTTGGATGTGGTCATCGACCTTAAATGGGTTGCATTGTCTGAAAGATTGGGAAATTTTAATTTCTGGCTTTTACCGGCATAGGAGTCCGACCACATAATAAGCCCCTGATTAATCATCTCAAGAAAATTGGCTGATGCATTTCTTGAATTTCCAAGGTTCAATGCAATATTTACTGCAGGATCTGCCTCTATATAGGGAATTAACTCTACAGAGGTTATTCTGTAAGTATCCCCGCTCTCTTCCCGGGCCTGAACCCCCAGATACTTCTGAGCAAATCTTGCATATGGCCCTGCTACAAAGGTCTCACGGGTTGCCTCCACTCTGATGTTTAGTGCTGTCATTGGTAATGAATAGACAATTGCACCAGCCGGTATACGCTCTCCCGGATTGATAAACTGCGATTTTGCCTGCATGGAGGAAACCAGCATTACAGACAACAGCATAAATTTTAACGGATGTTTCATATTTTTGGTTTTTACTATAACAAATCAAACTCTTATACTGTTCTCCTCAACTCCTCTTTTCCATCTTTTGTGCGACCACAGCCAGTTGTCCGGCTCATCCTTTATGGACTCTTCCAGCAAAGCTGCATATTGTCCTGTTATAAACCCCTGTTTGGTTTCAGATGGTTTACCGGTAATTTTGCTGAACACAATCTTATATCTCCCCCTCGAGCTTCTTTGCATCCTGAAATAGACAACAGGGCAATCAATGGCCCTGGCCAACATCTCCGGACCGTTAATCATTGTGGTCTCTCTGCTGAGAAAATCGACCACAAATTTTGAGCCAGGCAAAGGAGCTTGGTCTGCATATAAGATATAACAATACTGCTTATGCCTGTTTTTGAGAACAAATCTTCCCAAAGATTGCGATTCGACTAATTTAATAGTTTTGTGGCTGTTCCGTACCCACTTGATTATTCTGTCCGAAAGATTACTATGCTGCCTTTTATATGCAATTACAGTGTTTTTTCTTGTGAAGCCAATTATTTGCTCGGTTTTAAAATACTCAAGACGGGTAATTAACTCCCAGTTGCCTGTATGCCCTCCGACAAGGATTACCGAATCTCCGTTGCTGTATATTTCACTCAGTACATCAGGGTTTTCAAGCGTGACCATCATATTTACACTTTTTCCTGAGGCAGATATAACCCAGATATTTTCTGCAACTATTTGAGAAAGGTTTTTGTAAAATTTTTTAACAGTTTTCTCAACCTTATCGTACTTGAATTCGGGGAAAGATCTTGCAATGTTCACCGTAACCACAGACCTTCTGTATCCGGCCACCCTGCTGAGGAAGAAAAGTAAAACGGAGCAGAAGGAGTAGTGGATTCTCAGTGGAAGAAGAGATATTAAATATATTGCCGGTGAAAGTAATAAAAATGCAATTTTCGACATCCGATAGGTTAAGTTTTTAACAAAGTTACCCAAATTTTATTATTTTTGCGAACATTAGATTTTTTACACTAACTAATAATTTAATTTTATGTTCAAAGGACATCCTAAAGGATTACTGGCGGCAGCCCTGACAAATATGGGCGAACGCTTTGGTTTTTACACCATGATGGCAATCTTGGTTCTGTTTCTTCAGGCGAAATTCGGCCTGGATGGCACCAACGCAGGAATTATATTCTCGGTGTTTTATGCACTGATATATGTTCTGGCTCTTGTTGGTGGACGGATTGCAGATAAGACCAGAAACTACAAAGGTACAATTCTGGCCGGGTTGCTCGTTATGGCCCTGGGTTACTTTCTGCTTGCAATCCCAAGCCCTACACCTGTTCCCAACCAGACACTGTTTTTAATTATCAGCTGCTTTGCACTCTTTGTCATTGCTTTTGGTAACGGTCTGTTCAAAGGAAATCTTCAGGCACTTGTAGGACAGATGTACGATAACGATCAGTACAGAAAACTGAGAGATTCCGGTTTCTCTGTATTCTACATGTTCATCAATGTTGGTGCTATGTTTGCTCCATTTGCTGCCTCACGCGTAAGAGGATGGTGGCTTGGAACAAAAGGATTTGTATATAACTCCGATCTTCCTTCTCTTTGCCATGCACACCTTGACGGTACAATTACAGAGGGTGCTGCTGTGCGTCTTACCGAACTTGCAGAGAGAGTAGATGTTGCCGGTGCATATACAGGAAACATAGATGGTTTTGTAAACTCTTACCTCAATGCCTTTACTACCGGTTTCCACTATGCTTTTGGTGTTGCAATATTTGCAATGGCAATTTCGGTAGTAATATATTTGATTAACAAAAACATAATGCCCGATGTTAAGAAGAAGGCAGCAGCAGGTTCGGCGGAAGTTTCCGAGATGGACATAAAAGAGATAAAACAACGCATGTACGCACTTTTTGCAGTATTTGCCGTTGTTATCTTCTTCTGGTTCTCCTTCCACCAAAACGGACTTACACTTACCTTCTTTGCCCGGGACTACACTTTGCTCCAATTGGGTAAATTATCCATTACAGTAGAGGATTTCCAGGCCTTCAATCCAATATTCGTGGTGTTCCTCACCCCTGTGGTAATAGCACTTTTCGGATGGTTAAGGGCAAAAGGAATGGAACCGTCCACCCCTAAAAAGATTGCAATAGGTATGTTTATCGCTGCTTTAGGTTTCCTTGTAATGACTCTCGGCTCTTTGACTTTGCCTTCACACAGTGAAGTTGTTGAAATGGGTGGTCTTCCTAATGCTTTGCGTGTTACTCCTTTCCTTCTTATTGGAACTTACTTCATTCTTACCGTTGCCGAGCTGTTTATCAGTCCACTGGGTATATCTTTTGTATCCAAAGTGGCTCCTCCTCAATATCAGGGTCTGATGCAGGGGGGATGGCTTGCAGCAACAGCAACAGGTAACCAGCTTCTGTTTATCGGAGCAATCTTCTATCAGAGTGTTCCAATCTGGATGACCTGGGCTCTCTTTGTAGTTGCCTGTCTTATCTCAATGGCTACTATGCTCTTTATGCTCAAGTGGTTGGAGCGCGTATCCAAATAGCAGCATATTTTAAATGTCACAGGCCGGCTAAATCAAATGTTTTAGCCGGCTTTTTTCATCGCCGAAGTTTTTGGCAAATCATTAGTAACCTGCGATTTAACTGCCTAATTTTTGGGTCTGCTCTTGCTTTATTCGTTTTTGCCAACCATAAATAACAACCAATCAAAGAGTTGCCAAAAATCAAGGCGATGAAATTTTTTTCATTAATTTCGCAGACTGAAAATAAAAATGATTGATAAGTTGAATTTTACTAAAAAAATAAAACTCATTGCTTTCGATGCCGACGATACTCTTTGGGTAAATGAGTATCATTACCGTAAAGCCGAGGAGAGGTTTGCAGAGATGATGGCACCATACTGCGATTATGACACTGCCAATAACGCCCTTCTGAGGGTAGAGAAGAACAACCTCCCGTTGCTTGGATACGGCTCCAAACCTTTTATTATATCTCTGATAGAGACCGGAATAGAACTGAGCGGAGGAACTCTGTCCAACGAACAGATTCTTAAGCTGATTAAGATAGGCAAAGATACCATAGGGCAACAGATAGAGCTCTACCCCAAAGTTGAAAGGGTACTGGAGTATCTCTCCTCACTTTTTCCGCTGGTACTTGCAACCAAAGGAGATCTCAAGGAACAGGAGTCTAAAGTAGAGAGGTCGGGCCTTAAGAAGTTCTTTTCCGGAGTGGAGATTATGAGCGAAAAGACAACTGAAAGTTATCTTAAAATTATTGAGGAGAACAAAATTGCACCGGAAAACTTTCTTATGGTTGGCAACTCATACAAATCTGACATAAAACCGGTTTTGGAGATTGGCGGTTATGCGGTTTATGTTCCATCGGAGATTATCTGGGCACACGAGGTGGAAGAGGAGAGAGATCACCCCAACCTCGTTAAGCTTGAGAGTCTGGAGAGAATAGTTTCACTTTTTGAATAAGCATAAATAACAGCAAAATGATACCATTCAGAGAGAACAGAAGTTACAGAAGGTTTTACCAGAGTGTTGAAATTAAAAGGGAAGAGCTATTAGAGATGGTTGAGGCCGCAAGGTTATCTCCCTCTTCCAGAAATGTTCAGCCAATAAAATTTTTCATAACCAATAACTCTTCATTAAACAGCAAGCTCTTTCCTCTTCTAAGCTGGGCCGGATACCTTAAAGAGTGGCCCGGACCGGTTGAGGGAGAGCGTCCTTCGGGTTATATTGTGCTTATGCACGACAAGAACCTGTCACAAAGTTACTCCTGCGACCACGGAATATTTGCCCAGAGCATTCTGTTAAGAGCTGTGGAGCTTGGTTTTGGGGGTTGCATGATTGCGTCGTTCGATAAAAAAGCTCTTTACGGCCTGCTTAAGTTGCCGGATAATCTCGACCCTATACTGGTGATTGCACTAGGTAAACCCAAAGAGGTTGTTGTGATTGATGATGCAGTAGGCGGAGATATCAAATATTGGCGCGACGATAATCAGGTACATCATGTGCCTAAAAGATCCCTTGACGAAATTATATGGAAATTTGAGTAAAAACAGCTCCTGATAACTCAATTCCCGAAAAGAGGGCGTTGTCCCATCTCTTCAAGAATTTTCTGCCCTCCATTCTTATCAATTAAAAACTCAACAAATTTTTCAGCCGCCTTTTTGTTGGGTGCACCATTCAATACAGTTACCCCGTAAATCATTGCTTCTCCTTGTATTCTGATCCTGTGGGCAGGATTGGCTCCCCTTACTTCAACTTGGGACAAAGAGTAGTAATGGTTCAGTAACGGATTGCTCATATTAATCTCCTGAGGCAGTTCCAGAAACGGCAATCTGTGCTGTACTGCCACCGACTGATAGAGAAAGATATAGTCAACGGCACCTGTCTCCAGCAAGGCAAGAAGATCCACCTCTTTTGGCCTAATAAATCTCCTGTCTTTTTCAATTATTTTCTCTGCATAAATTGCTGCGGAGTCGGCACCTCTCTTTTGATAATAATCCGATGCTAGCTGAAGTGACATAAGAGTCCTGTAGCCGCAGGGGTCTGCATCGGGGTCTGATCTTCCGGTATAAACATCGCTCCGGGACAGTATCTGCATCCAGTTATCGGCATTAATGGTCTCCGAGAACCTCGAAGCAGAAGTATAGACTATTGCCAGCTGATTTGCTGCAAAATGGATATTCTCGGATGCGTACTCCGGAATAAGGAGTTTATCAATAATCTTATAGTCGGCAGAGGCCATAATATCACACTCTCTCTTCAGTTCTGTAATTTTTCTTGCCGCATCTATGCTGCCCGAAGCTTCTCGCAGAACCTTTACGCCCGGATACATTTTCATAAAGGTGTCGGCAATGGCTTTGAACGGCATTGCAAGAGAGCCGGCATGAAATATAATCAATGTGCCTTCCATATCATCTTCAATGGCTTTTGTTCTCCAGCCGTTACAGGATGTAATTGTAAAAAAAATAATGATAAAACAGAGTAGCTGTTTCATATTACTCACTCTTTTGGTTTAATAATGTAATTTTTGTCAATCCCTTAACAGATCTGTCGGCAAACATATCACCACTAACATATAGTGAGAACCCCTCTCTGCCCTCCTCTTCTCCTCCATACATTATAATGGGCTCTCTGAAATCTGTTCTGTTAATAAGCTCCGATAGCGAAAATGCAGCCCTGTATCCATCCATCGCCTCTGCACAAACCATTCCTGTTGCAAGATTGTCTTTTACGGATGCGAAAACCTCATGAAACAACATCCTGGTATCAATACCTTTGTATATCTTCTCTCCCTTAAACCCCATACTTTGGCCATAGAACAAAGTTCTCCTGTGAATTTGCGGCAGAGTGTCCGCCAGTGAAGAGATGGTTTTTATCAGTTTATTCCCCTGCAAGATGTGGATGTTTTTTGAGGTAAAATCCTCAGGATCTCTGTTTACTTTAAAATCTCCCCTTAAAGATTTAATTACAATTTTCACGGGAGATGAGATGTTCCGTGCAGATATGTGATCGTTTCCGGAGACAATTTTAGCTTCTCCCGGTAGTTGCCATAACTCTCCTGTCTTGCCGGGTATAACCCGAGATACGCTTATTGCATAGATAATTTTATAAGGATCTGCAGAATAGAACAGCTCACCCCAACTGAAAACAGCATACTCTCCGTTTTCGTTCCACACTTCTACATAAAGATCAACAGGCGGATAAAACTCCTCTTTATAATACTTCTCAATTTTAACACTGCTAAGTATATCGCAGAGAGCAAATCCATCGTAACGGAATGCCCCTGTAAACATAAAAGTGTCAGATGATGGAACATATTCCTTCACAACTGCAGAGTGCCATGGTAATCTTCTTAAGTCTACATAAACATCTTTAACTACTTCGCCCGTTACTAAAATCTTTTTAACACCCTTTAATTCTGTCGGAGAGTCTCTGTTGAAATAGTTGTTTGCCCCCGACTCCCATATGAGTGTCGAGCCGGAGAAGGCGTCAATATTTAAAAACTTACACCCATACATGGTACAAAGCAAAAAGATGAGAATAAACGGCAAAAGAACCTTTTTCATATAATTTTGTTAAGCATATTATTTAAGCCCAAAAGTAGCAAAAATCGACTATATTTATATTTATTTTCACAGTGTCAATGCAGATAAAACCCTTGAGAATTGGTGATAAAGAGGTTAAAAAACCTATTGTACTTGCCGGGCCATGCAGTGCAGAGAGTCTGGAACAGACTCTTAAAACTGCATATCTGCTGAAACAAAATGGCATTGGTATTTTTCGTGCCGGATTATGGAAGCCCAGAACAAAACCCGGCGGGTTCGAAGGGGTGGGCGCAGTTGGGCTTGGCTGGTTAAAGGAGGTTAAAGAGAGTACCGGAATGCTTACGGCCACTGAAGTTGCAAATCCGGCACATGTTCATCTGGCTCTTGAAAGTGGCATTGACATTTTATGGCTGGGTGCAAGAACAACTGCCAACCCTTTTGCCGTTCAGGATATTGCCGACTCACTAAAAGGTGTTTCCACAACCGTTCTTGTAAAGAATCCGGTAAATCCCGATCCCGACCTATGGTTGGGAGCTATAGAGCGCATATCAGACTCGGGCATAAAGAATATTGCTGCCGTTCACAGGGGCTTCAGCTCATACGAAAAGGGGTTGTTTCGGAACCTCCCGCACTGGCACATACCAATTGAACTTATGAGGAGAGAGCCGGCTCTTACCATGCTATGCGACCCGAGTCACATAGGAGGCAGGGCAGAGCTCATCTACCCCATATCGCAGCAGGCAATGGATATGGGGTTTGACGGAATTATGGTTGAGAGCCATTTCAATCCCCGGTGTGCACTCAGCGATAAAGAGCAGCAGATTACCCCGGAATCGCTAAGTTTGATTTTAAAATCGCTCATAATAAGAGATTGCATAGACTCTTCGGAAAACCTCAGTGAACTGCGTCGTGAGCTGGACGAACTGGACGAGAGATTACTAACTTTAATCTCAAAAAGGATGGAGATTGCAAGGCAGATTGGTCGCTTTAAATTTGAGAATAACATGCCGGTTTTGCAACCGGACAGATACGACCGTCTTGTAACAAGGAGAGTTGAGCAGGCAGAGGAGTTAATGGTAGATAAAGAGTTTATCCGTACTATGCTGGAGTCAATTCATGAAGAGTCTGTCAGACAACAGATTGAAATTTTCAGACAAAATGAACAGGAGGATAACAGCGGAGATTAACCACCGCTTACAAGATGAATTATTTTAAGGTCATCTCCACCATTAACTACAGTTGTATCATATTCATCTCTCTTGACAAGTGTATCGTTTAGCCGTACAACCAGCATCTTGAAACTGTATGCTTTTATCTCCATTATCTGAGACACTGTAAGAGATTCGGCTTCAAAACTCTCTCTTCTGTTATTCAGTATAATTTCCATCTCTCGTTAATCTCTTCTTTTATCTTTGTATTAAACAAATACCATTAAAAACTCTCTTTTAAAAGAATATCAAGGACTGTGTCTGCCTGCAGATTGGCAACAACATTCACTCTTGGTGCAATCGGCGGATTATCTGGGGCAATTTCTGTAACTCCGTCTCCGCAAACATACAGATTGCCCGACTTTACAACCTTTATCAGGTGACTCCTCCCCCATCCTGCCATTCCGGATGCAGCCACCAGAGGAATATGAGGCAGATATGTAAGCATATACTCAATGAGCATCCTTTTTTGTCCGGCATCATCAAATGCCTCAACAACAACATCACACACAGAAAATAAAAGTGAAATATTCCCTTCATCAACTTTTGTGTCGTGCATCTGGAGCAGACATTTAGGGTTGATTCTAAGAAGATTATCCCTGAGGGCCTCCACCTTTTTACATCCTGTCTGTTTTTTGAAATAGAACTGTCTGTTAAGATTCTCCTCAGTTACAACATCGTAGTCGGCAATAATCAGTTTACCCACTCCCGACCTTACCAGCGATGCAGCACAATTGGAACCAAGACCTCCCGCCCCTGCAATTCCTACGGTTTTTGTATGAAGTACCCATTTAATCTGACTAAAAGTTGGCATACTGGTGGTTGTTAAGAGCCCAATTTTTCGTAAATTTACCAATTCAAAAGAAAACAAAAAAATATATCTGATGAACTTGCAGGAGATCAAGGAGAATAGAAAAATCATCGCATCTGTACCATATCAATGGAGAGCGATGGACAAAGGGTACAGCGACGCCGGTCTGTATGTTAATGTGAGCACAAACAAAGTTGAAGTACGGGAAATTGCTCCCGAAACAAAGGAGAAATTCATTGGTGGAAAAGGTTACGGCCTCAGGATGCTTTGGGATGCCGTTAAACCTGATACAAAATGGAGTGACCCTGAGAATGAGATTATAATCTCCGGCGGACCGTGTTGCGGCATTACACAATATTCAGGTGCCGGAAAATCTATTGTGGTAGCAATTTCACCTCAGACAGAGAAGATTATTGACAGCAATGTTGGAGGACACTTCGGGCCGCATCTCAAGATTGCCGGGTTCGATGCCTTTGAACTGCAGGGTATCTCAGATAAAGATGTTATCATTTATATAAACGGCAAAGATCATATTGTGGAGATATTCGAAACTCCCCGGGATTTGAGTTACGACTCCCACCTGCTTGGAGAGGAGCTGCTGGAGATGTTTGCCGACAGTGAAAAAGACAAGATAAATGTATCTGTGGTTGCTTCCGGCAAAGCTGCCGAACACTCTCTGATTGGTATGCTCAACTTTACATTCTACGATGTTAAAAGAGGCAAAGTGAGACTAAAACAGGCCGGCAGAGGAGGTCTCGGCACCCTTATGAGACACAAAAAGGTAAGGGCAATTGTTGCCAAAGTACCAAAGGTAACCGGGAATTTCAATAATGTGGCAGACCTCGGCTCCATCATCGAAAGGGGGAAGCGTTTCAACAAAGAGATGCGCGAACTGGATGACATCCAGTGTCAGATGAAGCAGGTTGGCACAGCCCACCTTATGGGTGTTCTGGAGAAGTACGACATTCTGCCGGTGATGAACTTCAAGTATGGCGATCATAAAGATTGTCCTCACATAGATATGGAGGTGTGGAAGAGATTCTTTACGCAAGGCGTTCCGGACGGGTGCTGGATTGGCTGCAATATGTCCTGCGCAAAAGGGGTGGACGATTTTGAACTTAAAACAGGTCCATACAAAGGTTCCAAAGTAATTGTTGATGGCCCCGAATATGAAAATGCGGCTGCGCTTGGTTCAAATCTGGGCATTTTCGATCCTCTGGCAATTATCGAACAGAATTTCTATTGCGACACCTATGGCGTTTGCACAATAACCTGGGGTAATATTGTAGGTTTCCTTATGGAGTGCTGGGAAAATGGGATACTTAATGCAGAGCGTACAGGTGGCATTGACCTTAAATGGGGAAATACCAATGCATCGTTGGAGATGCTTCACCAGATGGCCCGGGGCGAAGGTTTTGGCGTGACAGCAGGGCTGGGAGTGATGCGTCTCAAAAGACTATTTATTGAAAACGGTTGGGGTGATGCAACCTTTATCAACGACATTGCAATGGAGAATAAGGGGCTTGAATATTCGATGTATCTTTCCAAGGAGTCACTTGCACAGCAGGGTGGCTATGCAATGACAAACAAAGGACCCCAGCACGATGAGGCCTGGCTCATCTTTATGGATATGGTGAACAATATGATTCCTACATTTGAAAATAAAGCAGAAGCTCTTCATTACTTTCCATACTTCCGCACCTGGTTTGGCCTGGCAGGATTTTGCAAGCTTTGCTGGAATGATATAGAGCCGGCAGACAATGCAGAGCAACCTGAACCCAATAAAGTTCCTGAGCATGTTGACAACTATGTAACTATATTTAAGGCCGTTACCGGGAGAGATTTTGACAAGGAGGAGATGATAAAAATGTCTGAGAGGGTTTACAATTTTCAAAAGATTTTCAATATAAGACTTGGGTTCGGCACAAGGGAGTTTGACAGTCAGCCCTACAGAGCCGCCGGCCCTGTTACCGCAGAGGAGTTCCTGAGCAGACAGGAGAGATATGACAATCAGCTTAAGGAACTTCTGGGGCTTGATCCATCCTCTATGACATTGGAAGAGAAGATGTCCAGTCTGAGAAAACACCGTGAAGATCAGTACGAGAAGCTTCTGGATGCAGTTTACTTCAGGAGGGGCTGGAACAAAAACGGAGTTCCAACCATTGACCATCTTAAGAAAATTGGAATGGATCTGCCGGAATTAGTAGAAGTTGTTAAACCTTTACAATAAATAAGATATGAATGCTTTATCCATTTCAAAGAGGCCGTTTTTAACACTTTTGTCTCTGGCATTTGCCGCAATTACAGTAATTTGCGGTTGTAACCGCTCCGTTGCAACAGACCCTGCAAACCCTTACGGTCTGGATATTATCAATACACTGGAGGCGTACAATGCATCTGTTGCTGAGGACAGCTGTAATCTGATGATCGATCTTGAAAAACACATTCCTGGCATAGTCCTCGATATAAAATATGCAGGTACAGATAACTTTACCGGAAAGCAGATATATACCAAACCAAAAGCATTTATGAGAAGAGCTGCTGCCGACTCCCTGTTAAAGATTCAGGAGCTGCTTGCAAAAGAGGGCCTGGGGATAAAAGTATTGGATGCATACAGGCCATACGCAGGTACTCTCTATTTCTATGAAGTTTACCCCGATACAACATTTGTGGCAGCCCCGTGGAAAGGATCCATTCACAACAGAGGAGTTGCCATAGACCTTACTTTGATAAATCTGGAGACAGGAGAAGAGCTTGAGATGCCTACACCATTTGATGAATTTTCGGAGAGGGCTGCTTTAACATATCAGGATCTGGATCCTGTTGTCATCGAGAACCGCAGAAAGCTTCACGACATAATGACCCAAAATGGGTTTACCGCTTACACCCATGAATGGTGGCACTACAATCTTAAAGAGAGATCGAAATATAAACTTATGGACATCTCTTTTGAAGACCTTGAAAAACAATAAACACAACCCGTCATGAATAAACAAAATATATTAATAAAATCACTCGTTGCTGTTCTTTTAACAGCATTAGCTTTTAACGGCATATCTGCCCAGCAGCTTAATCCAAACAAAGTAACCTACCCCTCTTACTCTGCTCGTCACAGGAGTAATTTTGTCTTTCCGCCTGTAAGCGGATACAAGGTACTTACCTGTGATTTCCATACGCATACCGTCTTTTCAGATGGCCTTGTATGGCCTACGCTAAGGGTTGAAGAGGCGTGGGCTCAGGGATTGGATGTCCTGGCTATTACCGACCATATTGAGTACAGACCTTATCGTAAATACACCAACAACGACCACAACACCTCGTATCTTATTGCGAAACCTGCAGCAGAACAGACGGGGATAATGCTTGTAAGGGGCACAGAAATTACCCGAACCCAGCGTACAATAGGTCATTACAATGCTCTGTTTATTAAAGATGCAAACGCAATTGATAAAGAAGATCCTAAAGAGTCAATATTAGAAGCAAAGAGACAGGGAGCATTTATTATGTGGAACCACCCCGGTTGGGCGGTAGACTCCACATACATAAAAGAGTTCCAGGCAGATCTCTTTAATGAGGGCATAATTGACGGAATAGAGGTCTTCAACAACACAGAGTTTTATCCGCGTGTCCTCTCCTGGGCAGTTGATATGAACCTTGCAATACTTGCAACAACAGATGTCCACGGAAATGTGGAGAGTGGCACTCTGATGCAAAACGGAGTGGAGCGGCCAATGACTTTGGTCCTCTCAAAAGAGAGCTCTCCTGAAGGTGTCAGGGAGGCACTTGATGCACGCAGAACTCTTGCGTTTTTCCAGGGAATGCTGGCGGCAAGAGAAGATATTGCAAAGCTGTTCGTTGAGTCGAATCTTACCCTCACCAGACTTGGAGGTGATGAAAAGAGTGTTAACATAAGCATTAAAAACCTTGGATCAGTTCCTTATGAAATGCTTATTGACAATAAATTACACTATCTTCCCAAACTCTCCTCAATAGTGGTTACACTGCCTGAGAGCGGCTCAAAGAGAGTTTCTGTAAAATTTAATAACATCTTCATATATGAAGATAAAACTTTGGCACACGATTTGTATTTTAATTAATCGAGAAGTTTTTTCGTAGTTTAAGTTTTAGGTTAAGTAAGAGGATTGGCATCGTCGAAACAAGAGGCGGTGCCTTTCTTTTATAAAAAATTGTGTTATTCAAAAAAAAGGTCTTATATTTGCGGGCCTTTTCTCGGGAAGATAAGGAAGTTGTAAATATTAACTTTAAAAAAACAGTATCATGGCTGTAAAAATTCGTCTGGCCAGACACGGCAAAAAGAATTTCGCATTTTTTCACATTGTAATTGCAGATAGTCGCGCACCCCGCGATGGTCGTTTTATTGAGCGCATCGGCTCTTACAATCCAAACACAAACCCGGCAACAATTGAGCTTGATAACGATGGCGCTCTTAAGTGGCTGATGAATGGTGCCCAACCCACTGAAACATGCAGGAGGATTCTCTCATACAAAGGAGTTATGCTTAGAAAGCATCTTCAGGAGGGTGTTAAAAAAGGAGCTATCACACAAGAGGTTGCAGACCAGAAATGGAATGCCTGGGTTGAGGAGAAAGAGCTAAAAATTAGCAACAAAAAGAGTGAGCTTGCACAGAGCGGACGCAATGCAAAGAGAGCTGCCGCAGAAGCAGAAGCAAAAGTAAGCGAGACAAGAGCAGCTGAGATTGCAAAGAGAAAGAGTGAGGAGGCGAAGAGAGCCGCAGAGGCAGAGGCAAAAGAAGATGCTCAGGAGACAGCTGAGGTAAAAGACCTTACTCAGGAGACAGCTGAGGTTGCTGCAGAGGAGAGCACACCTGCTGTAGATTCGGCCACAGAAACCCAACCTCAGGAGTAACAGATGTCACAGCCGGCAATACAATTGCTGCCTGTTGCCAAGGTAATCAAATCGTTCGGAGTTAAAGGCGAAATGCTCATCAGGTACTCACCCCGCTTCGATGGTGATTTAGATACAACCAGACCGGTATTCATCAAATATGATGGACTACCGGTTCCTTTTTTTATAAAAGAGATCAATCCACGGGGTACAGATGGGGCTCTGCTCTTGCTTGATGGCATCACATCGCCCTTGCAGGTGGAAGAGATTGCGGGAGAATTTGTCTATCTCGAAGAATCGGGAGATTTTACAGAAGAGGAGGATGATTACCGGTTACTTTCGGGATTTGAAGTAAAGGATGCCGGGCACGGTATCCTTGGAACAGTATCCAACTACTACGACTATCCCGGAAATCCGTGTCTGGGCATTAAGAGGTTAACAGAAGGACTCCCCGAACTTCTGATACCGGTTCACCCATCAATAATTTTGCAAATTGACCCAGGTCGTAAACAAATAAAAACCAGGATTCCCAACGGTCTCCTGGCTTTATAGTTTAGTCCGATTGATTCAGTTAATCCAATATCTTCTGAATTCCGATGCTCAATCTCGGCAGCTCCATGGGAACCTCTGCAGGATTAAAAAGATTTGTTATTCTGTATCTTGCATAGAGCGAGTAAGAGCCCTTTGAAATTGCTCCGTATAATCCGGTTTGAATGGGATTGAATTTCGATCCGTCACGGTATTTATGTTTAATATTCTTACCCGCTTCCACAGTTTTTACATTATATCTTTTGCTGTAGGAAAAATCGACATAACCTCCCAGGTCAATCATAAATGGTTTGTGCTTAAGAGGGAATAGGTAAAACCTGTTAATAATACCTGTTCCCAGGTTATCGGTACGGAAGTACTCTTTCTTCACCTCACCCGGTATATCGGTAAAGAATGTACCGTTTGCAGCTGCGTCTTTAAGCTTGTATGTGTAAAAAGTGTACTGACATATAGTACCAATAGCATATCCGGCTGAGGGACGATAGAAGTATTTGAACCCTACCTCAAGATTATAGGAGTTACCGTAATGCATTGGCAGGTACTCCTGATTTCCGGTAGGGACTGCCATTGCTATACCTATAAACATATGCTCGTACATTCTTGGATATTTCGATTTAACCAATCCAGAGGTAACCTCTTCTGATGCATCGGCTTTTTTAATTGTTAAAGGAGCCTGGATTGCAATCTCTGCCTCTCCAATTTTTACAATTTTCTGGGCATAAATCTTTGCCTGTCCCGCAGATGTCACCATTATAAGTGTCATCAGGGTAAATATTCTTACTGCGATTTTCATGTTAATATTTAAATTATCTTTCTTCTTTATTTAACCTTGATTCCACCTGTCATTGCAGCATTTATTACACTTTTGTCCACAGTGCCGAATATGGAAATAACTGCAAACTCTTTGGGAGAGGAGGTGAGGAAAACTAAAACTCCCTGCTGGCTTTTTGTAACATACAACTCAAGCATCTCATCGCCATCCTGCATTCTGAGAACTCTGGAGAAACTGTCGCCGGCAAGTATGGGATCGAGTTCCTTGCGAATAATCACTCTTAAAGGCACTCCATTCTCAATGGCCTCAGCTTTAACATTTATAATTCGCATCTCGGTGATTTTTGAGAGCAACTCTTTTGTCGCAGCGTTATAATCACCTGTTCCGGCCATCTGCAGAACTGAAGGGGAGAGAATGATTGACTCTACATGTTTACGCTTTTCGTATTTATCCAGAATAGAGTGAATATGTCTCGCCTGAGCTTGTTGTGTTTGTGACTGAGACTGCGGTGCCTGAGAGATCACTTGCTGCTCTTGCGACAAAGAGTAGGCCACAGATGCCGATTCTTTGGGCTGAGCCGTAGCGAACAGGGGTGTGAGAAGTGTGGTAATAATAAGTATCGTTAATTTTTTCATCACTAATGTTTTTAGTTAATTGAGAAGTTTGCTTTTATTCAAGACGATCACCTGTTGTATTTTGTGTCACAATTTTATCTAACATCTTTAAAGGTGACAGAGCATCTCCCATTTTATTCATACTCTCTATCTGTTTTGTACTCCCGTCACGGAACCTGCCCAGCATTGAATTTAGCTGACCGAGATGAGTGTCCGCCTTACTAAGTGCAAGCTCGTTGTTTTTAACATTTACTCCGTCAATGACAAGTTTAAGAGAGTCTCCCTTTTGTGGGAAAAGTATAAAGGTAAAAATTGCCAGAGCTGCAGCTCCAACCAGGGATATCCACCTGAAGCCCGCCTTACGGGGTTTTCTCTCATGTGCGACATTTATCCTCTCTCTCTCCTCTTCGAAGCAGATAAACAGCGGAGCGTACATATTATATTCGGGAGCAACATCGCCTTTGGAGAAGTAGTCTCTTAACTTCTGCTCCTCCTCCAGAGATGTCTCTGCATTAAAGTATCTTTCCAAAAGATCTTTAATTATTTTATCACTTATTGTCTCCATTTTGACATTAGTTTTTCTCTTAATCTCTGTCTTGCTCTTGATAGCAGGGTTCTTACATTTCCCTCTGTCGTGCCAAGTATCTGGGCTATCTCATCCATCTGGTACCCCATAACATCTCTAAGTCTTACTGCCAGCATCTGATCTTGCGGAAGTGAGGAGAGAAAACTATTGAGGTTGCACATTTCGTCTTTACTCTCAAGAATTTCCGAAGGATCGTCTCTGGTATAAACCCTGAAATTGGGGTTTATACTCTCCATATTATTCTTTTTAAGTTTGAGATAATCCAGGCATACATTTTTCAAAATCTGAACTGATAGTGCTTCCGGGTTCTTAATCTCCTGTATCTCGCTGGATTTCCATAATTTAATAACTGCTTCCTGTACCATATCCTCGGCAGTAGCCGCACCACCCTTTACAAATCCATTTGCAAAGTTGATAAGCCTGGGCCTGAGTTTTCCAATTGTTATGTTGAACTCCTGTGATGTCATTCTGCTTAAAAGACGAATGGATTAAAGTTTTGTTACAACACTAACCAAATTTTTCAAAAAATGAAGTTAAGTCCAATGCTTAGACCGTTATCTCCGTCTGCTTTGTTGAACGGCTTACCCCACTCTGCAGAAATCACAAAATTGCGGTTCATTACTGCTTTGATTCCCGCTCCGGCACTCATATGCATCTTCTCCTTTTGACCGGGATTGTAAACCCCGGGAATTAAAGATGTTGTCATCTTGTCGTAACGGTAGTACTGCACAACCCTGCCTGCATCAAAAAAAGGATTGACAGCAAGATACCATTGCTGTCCCAGAAAAGTGAAGCTTGCAAAGCGGTATCTGAGTTCAACATTGGAGAGGAATAAACCTGCCCCGACAACCCGGTTACGAAGAACACCTCTTATTGTATTCAGACCTCCCAGACCCTCACTGGTAATTTGTCTGAAGTATAAAGTGGTTATATTCTGAAGCATATAAAACGGTTGCTCACCGGTAACGGTACCCTGATAAGCAGCTCTGAAAGCAAATGTGAGCTTCTCTTTGTAAAGCGGAACATAAGCAGATGCCGACAGATATAACTTTGTATAGCTTTGCGATCCAAAACCCGGGGAGATGAGAGAGATGGCCTCACCTTTGAACCCCCTGTACGGGTCAGCTTCGTTGTCTCTGGTATCATACACCAATCCAAGTTTAAGTTCCATACGGGTACCTCCATCTTTCTCGTCATCTTTTATCAGCCCCTCCTGAACATAATATCTAAAAAGACTTAATTCGTCCTCATACTCCTGCAGTTTAACACCGCCAGTACGGTATTTGTATACTCCAACACCTGCAACCCATGCCAGATTACCCTTAATCTTTCCCTGCAGATCTATAGTGGCCCTTAAAAGATTCCTGTCGAACTTGTAAAAGGATTCTCCCCGGTCTCTCAGATAGGGTGAGAGATATCCGTTATACCCGTAAAAATCCATCATCCTGTCGGTAAGATAACTGAAATCAATGGTTGTTCTAAGCCCCTTTAAAAGATGTTTTGAATCGTAGAAAAAGTGATATACTCCAGTACCTTTGGTATATTTGGATACCTCAACATTAAATTTGTGAATATAGTGAGGATATTGGCTTCCATCTCCAAACCAGTAGATATCACAAAGGGCTCCGTATTGAAAACCAAGGTCGCTGTTATAGCTGATTGCAGGCAGTGGCCCAAAGTTCCACCCCTTTTTTACATCTGTGGCAGAGAGATGTTTAAATGAACCTGTAGCAATGACAATTAATAAGAGTGTCAATTTTGCAGAAAAAATCTTCATATTTATAAATATTAAATCTATAGTAACAAGGAGATAATATAGCCCAGGTAGTTGCCCAGTGCATATCCGACAAGACCAATTGTTAAACCGGTAATTATTACATCCTTGTTTTTCATAGCAGATGCTACCAAGGGCACAAAAGGTGGTGAGTTAATAAGAGATACAGAGGCAATCAACACCGAGTCGGAATCAATTTTTAAGATTCTTGCCATTATAAGATGCAATATTAAAGAGCCGAAAATAACAAAGGTTATCAGCAAAAGAATATAAAAACCTCCTCTTAAATTAAGGCTTCCAAGATCTGCCATGGATGCAACCACTATACTGAAAATATATACCAGATACATACCGGTGTCGTAGCTGCTTTTTATTGATCTGATACTTTTGATGAAAGAGGCCGCAATTCCCAGGGTGGTTATTGTAAGTATCACAACTACCATCTGCAAACCGGACGGCAATAGCAGAGACAAACCACCTGCAACAGCAAATATCAAAAGCGATACAGCAAACGCCGGAAGTACCTGTTTGAGGTTCCTTTTTGTGAAATAATCTCTGTATGTAGCATCTCCGGTTAACTCTCCGCCCTTCTCTTCTGCCGTATAACTCTCTTTTTTGTGTGTTGCAGAACTCTTGTCTGACAACTCTCTTACAGGTAAAATTTTTCTGAACAGTTTTATTCCCACAGAGAGAACAAAGGTTAAATATACAAGACTTATGGCCATGTCATAAGAGTGAACCATTATATAAGTTTCGTTTGGTATATTAAGCATAATTTTTATTGCAGCCAGATTGGGAGTACCTCCGGTATATACTCCGGCCAGCATTCCTGCAATGTTTCCAAGATTATGCTCAGCAAAAGGGCCTTCGGCCAGAAACGGTTTAAACAGAAAGTAACCTGCAATAATTGATATAACCACAGCCAGAATGCCCGTTATGAGAGTCAACAGTGCTTTTTTAATGTTCCACTTCAAAAAATCACACGAAAACAGCATCATCGGTATGGCCAGAGGTACTATTACAGTTACCAGCATATCCTGAACAGTGTGTGCCTGATGGTCAATTATGCCCAGGTTGCCTATTATAATACCTATAAGATAGAGTATCAAAACCGGGCCAATTTTACTGAAAAATGAATATTTTCTGCACAATCCTATTACAGCTGCAGGTGCGGTAAGATAGAGAATCAGAAGAAGAGGAGTCATTAGCATTGGTTTTTTACAAATTTAGCCAATTGATTTACACACACCCATAATTACCACAATTACTTTTGCAATTAAGGGCAGAAAATAGTACATTGCGAATAGACCCTCCATTTTTTGATTATGAAACTTATTATTATTTCCAACAGACTTCCCGTAAAAGCATTCAGAACAAAAAACTCTTTCCGCTTCACCCGCAGCGAGGGTGGGTTAACAACCGGCCTTGATTCTCTGGATACAAATATTCAGAGACACTGGATTGGATGGCCGGGACTTGATGTCCCGGAAGTAAATGAAAAAAATCAGGTAACACAACAGCTTGGTAAGAGAAATCTACATCCTGTATTTCTCACATCAACAGATATTGAGGAGTACTACGAAGGGTACAGCAACAGTAAAATATGGCCTCTCTGCCACTACTTTTTCTCTCTTATTCAACACCAGAATACCCACTGGGAGAGTTATAAAAATGTTAATCGTATGTTTGCTGATGCAGCATTAAAAATAATTGAACCGGGAGACATTGTATGGGTTCAGGATTATCAGCTGATGCTTCTGCCCTTGATGCTGAGAGAAGAGCACCCCGATATAAGTATCGGCTATTTCCATCACATACCCTTCCCCTCTTACGAGCTTTTTCGAGTACTCCCCGAGAGGGCAGATCTGCTTAGAGGTCTTCTTGGAGCCGATCTCATAGCTTTTCATACATACGAGTACATGAGACACTTTATTAGTGCAGCGGAAAGAGTCCTGGATATAAGTTTCGAACTTGACGAAGTGCGTCTTAAAAACAGAATTGTAAGGGTTGATGCTCTTCCAATGGGTATTAATTTCCAACTCTTTTACGACTCTGTATTAAATCCTAAAGTTGCACGCATAGTCCATAAACTTAGAACAAATTACAGAGAGCATAAGATTATACTCTCTGTTGACAGACTCGATTACAGTAAGGGAATTCTTAACCGGTTAAAAGGGTTTTCACAGTTTCTGGAGAACCACCCTCAATATTGGAACAAAGTATCGTTATTTATGATAATCGTCCCATCAAGAGATAATGTTGAGAGTTATGCAGAGCTGAAAACAAAGATAGATGAGACGATAGGATCGATAAACGGCATTTATTCCAATATGAACTGGACTCCGGTACACTACTTTTATCACGGGTTCTCGTTTGAGGAGTTATGTGCAATGTATCATGTTGCCGATATTGCACTTGTTACTCCTTTGAGGGATGGTATGAATCTGGTTGCAAAAGAGTATATCGCAGCAAAACGCGATACAAACGGTGTGCTCATTCTCAGTGAAATGGCAGGTGCCTCAATAGAGCTGATTGATGCTCTTATAATAAACCCTAACGATCCTTCCCAAATAGAGAATGCTATAGTTAAAGCTATTGAGATGCCCGAAAATGAGCAGCGCGAAAGGATGGAATGGATGCAGAAAAGGGTTTCCAAGCAGACAGTTAACAAATGGGCAGAGGATTTTATCCGTGATCTTGCAAAAATAAGAGAGAGAAACCTCTCACTCTTTTCAAAGCTACTTTCAAAAGATTGTGAGCAGCAAATAAAACAGAGGTACGACAGCTCACAAAAAAGACTGATATTGCTGGATTACGATGGCACACTGTCTCCCTTCGTGCCAAAACCGGAGGATGCCTTCCCAAATGAGGAGATTCTTGGCACCCTGGAGTTGCTGGCATCCGACAAAAAGAACAGAGTTGTTATAAGCAGTGGAAGAGATCACAACACCCTGGAGAGATGGTTCGGTTCAATTAATGTTGGCCTTGCAGCCGAACACGGTGCCTTTTTCAAGGATGGTAAAAAGTGGCACAGAAATAAGTGCACAAAGGGTTGGGAGGGTGATATTCTCTCAATTCTGCAACAGTTTGCAGAGAAGACACCACGCTCGTCGCTTGAGATAAAGGAGACAGCCCTTGTATGGCACTATCGTAAAGTTGATGCCTGGCTGGCATCTATCCGCGTTCCACAGTTGATAGAAGCACTTATAAACCCCTGTACAAAAGAGCATTTACAAATAATGAAGGGTAATAAGATAATTGAGATCAAGTATCCGGAATTTACCAAAGGATCGGAAGTTAACAGACTCCTTAAAAACAAGAGATACGATTTTATCCTTGCAATGGGAGACGATGTAACTGATGAGGATATGTTTAATGCGCTTCCACGGGAGGCCATAACAATAAAAATTGGAACTCTATCAGAAAATGCACGGTATAACCTTCTTAATCAGTCCGATACAATACCTTTCCTTATACGATTAGCATCTGCTGCAAAATAAGAAAAACCGAAAACCATGAACAGAACTACCCTTTTGTACTCTGCGTTTATCATCTTCTTTTGTCTCGTGCTTATTATTTACCGATACGCACTTAAAAAGCTTAAACGGTATGCACAGAGGTCAGAAGCAGGCATTGATGATTTTTTAATAAAACTGCTCAGATTTCCGGCAATCTGGCTGATATTCTGGATATGTCTCAAACTCTTCAACCATATCTTCAGGAGCGATATTCCGGAATTTGAGTTTATTATAACCATAAATAATATTTTACTTATCCTCTCTGTGGGCTGGATTGTAATACAGTTCATCCGTCTGCTTTTTCACTACCTGGAGAAGAGACTTGATATAGACAATCCCGATAATCTGGGTGCAAGAAAGAGTCTGACGCAGATGAAGGTATTTGAAGGTCTGGCTATCACCCTCGCTTCAGTGATAATTATATCTATCTCGTTAATGACAATAGAGAGTGTGAGAAATATTGGAATAACACTCCTTACCTCTGCAGGAGTCGCCGGTATAATTGTAGGTCTGGCCGCACAAAAGAGCATTGGTCAACTTCTATCGGGTATTCAACTGGCAATAACCCAACCTGTTCGTCTTGACGATGTGGTAATTGCAGAGGGGGAGTGGGGCCGGGTGGAGGAGATAACACTCACTTATGTTGTGGTTAAGATATGGGATGAAAGAAGATTGATTCTTCCTTCGGGTTATTTTCTGGAAAAACCATTTCAGAATTGGACCAGAAATCAATCTTCAATCATGGGGACTGTGTTTCTGAAGGTCTCATACGATCTGCCTGTCGATCCTTTAAGGAATTATCTCAATGACATCCTTAAAGACAATCCAAACTGGGATGGAAGAGTACAAAATATTCAGGTAACAGACTCCAAAGAGTGGTACAAGGAGATAAGGGTTCTGGTGAGCAGCTCCGATGCCTCCAAGAACTGGGACTTGAGAGTTGCTGTCCGCGAACTTATTATTGATTTTATCAACAAAAGCTACCCGGGCTCATTTGCCCGTATTCAAACTTTAGGGCCTGATAAATTGTGATCTTGCCCTCTCTGCCGAAAAAAGCTCAACTGTATTTATCAAAGCAAGGTGAGAGTATGCCTGAGGGAAATTCCCAAGCTGCCTTTTTGTGTCAAAATCGAGGTCTTCGCTAAACAGGCCTAAATGGTTTGAATACTTTAATATCCTGTCGAACATCTCTTTTGCCTCCTGTTGTCTGCCTGTCACATAAAGAGCTCTTATGAGCCAGAAGGTGCATATTGTAAATGCGGTGGAAGGTTTACCGAAATCGTCTTCAATTTTATACCGGAACATAAGACCTTTATATAAAAGGTTCTCCTTTATTGCATTTACAGTACCTTTATATCTGGGGTCGCCGGCATTGATAAAACCATACTCTTCCATCAGTAATAACGAAGAGTCAAGTTCTGTGTTGGAGTATGTCTGTGAAAAGCTGTTAAGCTCATCTTTCCATCCGTTTTTATGGATATCTGCAGAAATTTTTTCCGCCTCCTGTTCCCAAAGCTTAGCATAACTATCCTTACAGAGCATTTTTGCAATCTTCACTGCTCTGTCAAGTGCAACCCAGCACATAACCTTTGAGAAAACATAGTGGTTAACCGAGTTTCTTATCTCCCATATTCCCTGATCGGGTGTGTGCCACTCATCATAAACAGTTCGTATTATGTTTTTTACAATCTCCCACATATCCTCAATCTCATCTAGTGTGCCGGGAAAATAGAGATAGTATTTATATATTACATCCATAAGATAGCCATAAGAGTCGTTCTGCCTCTGTTTGTATGCCTCGTTGCCAATTCTTACCGGTCTGGAGTTCTCGAACCCGGCAAGATGTGGAAGCGTCTGTTCCGTTAATTTGCGCTCACCCCTTATTCCGTACATTATCTGGAATCTGTCACCTTTTGAGTGAAGGATGCTCTTTACAAAGGTGATAAATCTTTTGGCAGCACCCTGATGTCCCATTCTCAGGAGTGTCTCTATAGACATAGAGGCATCTCTCAGCCAGCAGAAGCGGTAATCCCAGTTCCGCTCCTCTCCCGGAGTCTCCGGAATGCTGGTTGTTACCGCAGCCAGTACTGCACCGGTTGGTTGATAAGACATCAATTTAAGTATCAAGGCGCTTCTCTCAACCTCCTGCTGGTATTGTAAGTACATTTTTGAGCGGTTAACCCAGTTGAGCCAGTAAACCTTTGTTCTGGAGTATTCGAGATAAACCCTCCTTATATTGATGTCAATTAGCTTCTGATTATAAGAGACTAACATAAACTCCTCTCCCTCCGGAATAATCTCGCTATTATTGAGAATGTCAGTGTAATCTATGCTGGAATAGAGATATATTGAGTTTCTCTCCTCGGTTACAGAGCTGCTTCTTATGTATCGGTCGTAAATCTTGTGCCTTGTCTCTCCTCTTGCGTAATCAAGCGCAGGGGAGTAGTTAATCTTCATCCGTGGTTTTCCGCGAAGCAATCTTATGTATCTGTACATCTCTGCAGGCAGATAGTAATCATTGGCCTGATCGCCGGTTTTGTAACGGGGCATAAAATCCATCACCTCAAATGCCCCCTCTTCCGATTCATAAGTCGTACAGAGAATGTTTGTTCCCGATAGATATTTTTGGGATTTTTTATAGTGAGGAGCCGTATCTATTGAGAAGCAGCCCCCTTTTTTATTGTCAAGCAATTTGCCGAAAATTGAGGGTGAATCAAATTCCGGAAAACAGAGCCAGTCTATGCTGCCCTCTTTGGATACAAGAGCGGCAGTCCTGCAATTTCCAATAACTCCATAATCTAAATTCTTCATTCTCTTTTCCTATGCCCTCCAGAATACCTTTTTCTCGCTTGCCAAAGCCACAATAGCCATGGTGAACAGAACAGCCATTGCTGCACGCAACACTCCAATCCATGGATACCCTTGCGGATAGGCTGCCTGATAAATATAGATAAAACCTGTTAATTTAAAAAGAGGCATAACAAAACTTCCAAATGCTATATAGCTCATAAGCGGGTTACTGCCGGCTCCTGCAAAGATCCTTACCATATAGCTACTTCTCATTTTGTGAGAAACCCAGTCTGTAATCATCAGCAGGTATATGCTTATGGAGGTGGTTATAAAACAGTATGCAATTGTACAGGGGACCTTTGTTATTGAACCCTCTGCAAGAATTATGACCGAGCCGGCAACAGCCAGTACTGCTGCCAGCAGACTCTCTTTTTTATAGTGTACCATGTTTTTCAGCACAAGCAGATGGATGGCCGACACAACCAGCAGAGATACCAGAATGTTGGCAACATAGTAAAGCTTGTACAGTGCAACCATTTGCCACAAAATGTAGATAACTGCCCCAATCAGCACATAAGATATCTTTCCACCCTCCTCCCTGCTCATACGAACAGGGTCGTAATCAATGGTTTTAGCCGTTTTAGAGTAAAGCAGGTCTCCAATATATGTAGCCGGAATAAGAATCATAAGAAAATAGATGTACTCGAAATTAACTATCCATTTAATCTCCTTAATTGCTGTAATTGAGCTGAGAAATCCCATATACATTGTTGTAGCAGCAAACAGAACAACAGCAGCAAAGGCAATTGCTCTTGCTTTGAAGCTATCTCTGGTAAAGTACCATATTAAAGCCCCGAACAGATAGATAAACGATAGTAAAAATATAATTATACCTCTGCGTGCAAGTGTAATAACTTCATCAAATTTAAAGTGTCCGTAAATTATTACTGCTGTTACCAATATAAGCCCTGCTGCTCTTATCAGCAGCATCCTCTTCTTTGACACACTTTTGGGAAGCACATAATAGAGGGGAAAAAGAGCAAGAAATCCAAGAACTGTTGCCAACTGTGGCCACCATCCCTGAACAGTTGAAAAGTTAAGAAAAACATAGAGGTAAGAGAAGAGCCATAACATAAAGAATCTCTCAATGATATCAAGAACAAATCTTAGTGTAGATCCCTTCTGCTGTATGCCTTCGAGCCGTCTTCTGCCTGCAAAAGGAATTGCCACTCCCATACAAAAAATGAAAATTGGAAAAACCAGATCTACCCAGCTTATTCCCGAGATTGACATGTCAAGTTTATGTGTGGGAGGGGGTGTCTGGATATGAAACATCCACGCAGGAAGCACTCTGTGCGGAATGATTGCAGAGAAAACCATTCCAAAAATGGTCAAACCTCTCAAAATGTCAAGTGAAAGATATCTTTTCATAGCTTTATTTTGTTATATATTTCTCATATGCTCTGTCTCCCCAGAATCTGTATCCTCTATTCTGATAAGGTGTCCCCTTAAGCACACCGTGTATCAAGCCATTTCTCTCTACCAGTACCGTGTGATAAATTTTGCCCTCATTGTTCTCTTTTATCAGTATCTCAATACCTTTGGCACTATATGATACGAATGAGGTGTCTCTTCTGCTTTTAAGCTTGAATCCATACTTAATAAGATCTTCTGCCATTAAACGGCTTCTGTACCCTGTACCCCCTGTGCTGCTTACAACAGGGCTACCATTCAGGATAACCGTTGTGTCGATGTAGGCCATAACCTGTAAGTGATTGTTACTGTATCCCAACCATTTTGCAATTCCGGATGAGTGCAATGTGGTTTGGTAGCCGTAATTACTATCGATAAATATTATTCTCTTCACATGAAGAGGTATCTGTTCATTAAACAGTAAAAAATTGAGTATAAGCCGTCCTCCCCCACTATGGCTTGCCAGAATTGTACCCGTACTCTCTTCTGTGACAATTGCCGGGTATTGAGATATCACATATCTTCTTATACTGTCAATCAAATGATTATAAAGCTCTCCGGAATTGGTATAATTTGCCGCATGCGATGTCCATCCTCCGGTTTCACTCTGCAGATATACTACCAGATAGTTGTGTTCTTTGTCGGTCTCCCTTAGAAATCTTGTTTGTGCAGCAATATGTTGAATATCAAACCTCCACTCCTTTTCATCAGTGATTAATCTGCCCTGAGTCTGCTCAATTGTATTGCCGTTTGGTAAAGCATAGAAGATAATAAGGGTCTTTCTCTCTGGTGAAAAATGTGAATTACCCGGAATATTTAAAACAACCCTGCTCTGTGGAACAATCTCTTCCAAAACCACCTCTCTCTCCTTTGCAACCTGTGAAGAACAGGGTGAGAATACCATCATCAGGATGCCGGTAAACAATGCATAATACCCTGATGAACTCCTCTTCATTAATGCATACCTCCTCCGGGTTTTAGAAGTTCCCTTACAATGGAGACTTTGGAATCGAGCAACTCCTGTGAGGTTGCCTCTGCAATAAACCTAAGATATGGCTCTGTATTAGAAGGCCTTATATTAAACCACCACTCTTTAAACTCCACTCTGTATCCGTCAAAATCGTAACTTTCAACAGGACTCTCAGCGCAGATAAAATGATCTCTTATAAGGTCCATCGCCTCTTTTTTCTTCTCAATCTTAAAGTTGATCTCTCCGGAGTTTTTGTACCTCTCAATCTTTGCAATTAATTCCGACAGTTTTACTCCCCTCTTCTTCATCCCGGAGATAACTCCAAGAATTATAAGGGATGCCATGATACCCGAATCGCTGTAGAAAAAATCTCTGAAGTAGTAATGACCGGCCAGCTCACCTCCATATACCCCGTTTATCTCTCTTAATTTATGAGCGGCAAAAGCTCTGCCAACTCTCCATGTATGCATCCGGGCTCCCATGGGTTGAATATACTCCCCAACGGCCTTAGAGCTCCTTATGTCTTGCAATACAGCACCCCTCTCCCCTCTCTCTTCCAGGAAGTAGTGTCCCAGTACTGCAATCATCAGATCGGGAGATATAAACCTGCTGTTCTCATCAACAAACATAACCCTGTCACCATCTCCGTCAAATATTACACCAACATCACACCCTCTCTCCTTTACTGCCTGCTGAAGATCTGCAATATTCTCTGCAACAAGGGGATTGGCTTCATGATTTGGGAAAGTACCGTCCATCTGCTCATAGAGGTAATGCATATTATCCGACGGCTCTCCATATATATCCCTTATAAGCAAACCAGCCATTCCATTTGAAACATCTATGCATACATTAAGCTGCGAAAGATCTTTCTTGTACTCATTGAGGAAGTTTACATACTCATTCCTGATGTCCAGATTGTGGACTTCACCTTTAACCGGGGCGGGCTTTACCTCTCTGCTTTCGACCCACTCCTTAAGCTTAGATAGCCCTGTATCGTAACCTACAGGTAATGCATTTTCGCCCGACACTTTTAGTCCGTTGTACTCTCTTGGATTGTGTGATGCAGTTATTTGTACAGACGCGGTAAAGTTATAGCGTCCTGTAGCAAAGTAAACCATTGGCGTGGTTGAGAGCCCCATGTCATAGACATCGGCTCCTGAATCTGTTATTCCCATAACAAGATACTCTCTTATCTCGGGAGAGGACTCCCTGACATCCCTTCCTATGAGAACTTTTTTACTGTTTAGCAATTCCGGCAGGAAAAAACCAATCTTATAAACTGTATCTCTGTTAAAATCCTTGTTGTAAACTCCCCTTATGTCGTAAGCGTGAAATGCACCCATATCTGTTATGCTATAGTATATTCTTTACTGATGTTTTATAGTGAGTATTTGCCTTACCGTTCTTTATGTTGTTCAGCTTTGCATTAAGCATCTTTTTTCTTATTGGGGCTGTCCTGTCTGTAAAAAGAATTCCATCCAGGTGATCCATTTCGTGTTGAACCATTCTGCAGGCGAAGTTGTCGAGTACCTCCTCTCTTTGTTGCAGGTTTCTGTCGAGATAAGAGACCTTTATCACCTTTGACCTTTCTACTGCAGCACTAATATCCGGAATGCTCAGGCAACCTTCGTTAAACTCTATTAACTCTTCACTCTCTTCCAGTAACCGCGGGTTAATCATCTCTCTCCTGAACTCCCTGAGATAGGGGATGTCTTCTGAAAGAAGAGACCCGTCAACAATAAGCACTCTCACAAGCTTCCCCACCTGTGTTGCCGCCAGGCCTACTCCGTCTGCCTTTTGCATTGTCTCCCACATATCATCAAGCAAACCTGCCAGTTGCTCTTTTATTCCCGGGATGGTTATATCAACCTCTTGTGCCTTGGCCCTCAGTACATCTGACCCATAAACATATATTGGTAGTACCATAATTTATTTATTATTTATTTCCCTTTCTGTCCAGAAAAGTTTGCAGAATGATTGATGCACTTATTTTGTCCACCATCGCCTTATCTCTTCTGGCCATTTTCTTGACACCTCCGTCTATCATAGCCCGCAAAGCCATCGTGGAGGTAAATCTTTCATCTTCTAATATAACAGGCGTTTCCGGAAAATGTTTCTTAAGCAGGTTAAGAAACTCATCAACATATCTGGCCCCCTCCGAGGGAGTATTGTTCATATTCAACGGATAACCTACCACAAACAATTTAACCCTCTCTTTTTGGGTATAATTTTTGAGGTACTGCACGATATCTGCAGAGGGAACTGTCTCTAAAGCAGTGGCAAAAACACCAAGAGGATCACTTACTGCAACCCCCGTTCTCTTTTTGCCATAGTCAATTCCGACAATTCTCTCCATAGCGCAAAGTTAGTTTTTTTTAGTACATTTGAACCCTGTAAATTACCATGCCAAGACTATTTTCATACCAGGATTTTTCCGGAGGCAGCCAGAGTGTATTAAATTATGCCGATAAACATTCTCCGGTTATCATTTGTGATACATCTGCCAAAAGAGGCGCCCCTTTTACCGTTAAGGTTAAAATAGGAATCAGCGTTAAGCACCCTAACGCCACCGATCATCATTTTCAGTACATACAGCTATGGAACCTTGAATCGCTCATTGGAGAGGTTAAGTTGCAAAGGGCAAGTTTTGGTGATGACCCGGTACACATAGAGACACAATTTACCTTTATCCCCAAAGTCAGCTTAAGACTAACGGCGTTGGCATACTGTAATAAGCACGGTTTATGGAGAAGCAGGGAGGTATTTGTTAAAGTGAGTGATCAATAATATTTATTTATGGTCAGAGTAAAAAAAGAGAAGAAGAACAGGCTGAGGAATAAATTCCGTTTTGCCATTTTTAATGATACATCACATGAGGAGCTGTTCATATTCAGGGCCAATGGTCTGATGATGCTGGTTAGTCTGGTGCTTTCAGTAATACTGCTGGTTGGTTCTGTGATCCTTCTCATCTCCTACACTCCGTTAAGAGAGTTTATACCGGGCTATCCGAATGCCCAGACCAGAAGGGCCATAGTTCAGAATGCACTAAAAGTAGATTCTCTGGAGCAGGCAGTAAGGATGTGGGATTTTCATCTTAATAATATTCAGCTTATTGTAACCGGACAGGAGCCTCTCAGACCAGAAGATTTACTATCCTCTGCATCTACGGATTCTACTGTAACTGTCAGTTTCACTTCAGCTGTTTCCAAAGAGGATTCACTATTGAGAGAGGAGGTTCTGAGACAAGAGAGGTTTAATCTTGATGCAGGATCGAGAAAAATTGAACAAATAGAGGGTCTGCATTTTTTCCCTCCCGTAAAAGGTGTAATATCCAATGGTTTTAATCTTGCAACCAATCATCCTTTTGTAGATATCGCAGCGCCTTCCAACTCTGTTGTTTCTGCCGTCCTGGATGGCACTGTGGTTCTTGCTGCCTGGACAGAGGAGACAGGATTCACTATTCAGATTCAGCACGAAAATGATCTTATTTCTACATATAAACACAACTCGAAGCTTCTTAAAAAATCGGGCGACAAGGTTAAAGCAGGTACAGCAATAGGGCTGGTAGGCAACACCGGGACACTCAGCAGCGGTTATCATCTTCACTTTGAATTGTGGCATAAAGGAGTTCCCATAGATCCTGTTAAGTACATAAAATTCTGACAAATGTCTCAAGGAAAGAGAAGAATTGCCATTTTGGGATCTACCGGATCAATAGGTACACAGGCACTAAAAGTTATATCGGCTCACCCGGATATTTTTGAGGCAGAATTACTTGTGGCTAATTCAAACTGGCAGCTACTGGTAGAACAGGCAATTATGTACAGAGTTAACTCAGTAGTAATTGCCGATGAATCGAAATACCATCTTGTAGCTGACGCACTACATAACTACGACATTAAAGTATTTACAGGAGATGAGTCTGTCTGTGCTCTTGCTGCCGGAAGCAATATCGATATTGTTCTGGCTGCCATGGTTGGTTTCAGCGGATTAAAACCTACAATTGCAGCAATAAAAGCCGGTAAAACCATAGCTTTGGCAAACAAAGAGACTCTTGTTGCAGCGGGCTCATATATTATGAATCTCTCTAAAGAGTACAACTCTCCCATAATTCCGGTCGATTCCGAACACTCTGCTATTTTTCAATGTCTTCAGGGTGAGCACTCACCGGTTGAGAAGATTATCCTCACTGCATCAGGTGGTCCATTTTTTGGGAAAAGCACTGCAGATCTTAAAAAAGTAACTGTAAGAGATGCTCTTAATCATCCAAAGTGGAAAATGGGGCCAAAAGTTACGGTTGACTCAGCAACTATGATGAACAAGGGACTTGAGATGATTGAAGCCCGCTGGATATTTGGAATTGATCCTGAGAAAATAGAAATTGTGGTTCATCCTCAATCCATCATCCACTCAATGACGCAGTTCAAAGATGGCTCTGTTATAGCACAACTGAGCGTACCCGATATGAGGATTCCTATACAGTATGCCCTCTCATACCCTACTCGCCTTGAACTGGATACCCAAAGAGTTGATTTCACCTCATTGTCAAGACTTGACTTTCACAAACCGGATTATGAGAAATTCCCTTGTCTGCATCTGGCAGGCAGTGCTGTAAGGCAGGGCGGTAGCATACCTTGTGCAATGAACGCTGCCAATGAAGTTGCAGTTTATGCTTTTCTTGAAGGCAGAATACCATTTACATCAATTTCAAATGTAATTGAGCATGTAATGGAGAGTGCCTGTTTTATTTCCGATCCCGGGCCCGACTCTATTTTTGAAACAGATAAACAATCCCGCCATAAAGCAGAGGAGTATATTAAGAAAACAATATAAATACTATTTAAAGCCGAATAACTGACAGATGGTAACACTAATAAAGATAATACAGGTAATCCTGGCGCTTTCAATACTGATACTTGTTCACGAACTGGGACACTTTGTTTTTGCCCGCCTTTTTAAAATAAGGGTAGAGAAGTTCTACCTCTTTTTCGACCCCTGGTTCTCAATTTTTAAATACAAACCAAAAAACAGCCAGACGGAGTATGGTCTGGGATGGTTACCTCTTGGCGGATACTGTAAGATTTCGGGGATGATTGACGAATCGATGGATAAAGCGGCCCTGAGAGAGGAGCCGAAGCCATGGGAGTTCCGGAGCAAACCTGCATGGCAGAGATTTTTTGTTATGTTCGGCGGGGTGTTTTTCAATTTTATTCTGGCGATTCTCATTTACTCCGCAACACTTTTTACATGGGGAGAGGAGTATCTCAGGAATGAGGATGCCGTTTACGGTATTCAATGTAACGACCTTGCACTGGAGATCGGATTCAGAAACGGAGATAAGATTCTGATGTTCGATGGCGTCTCTGTAGAGAAATTTCACGAAATACAGATGCAGTTGGCAAGAAATCAGGCAAAAAGTGCCCTGATAGTAAGAGGAGAAGACACTCTGACCATTCCTATTGACCCATCTTTCATTCCGGCAGTTCTTACAACACCCGGTATGTTCACTTTAAGAGTGCCATTTGTTATTAATACAGTTCCGGATACTTCTCATAATTATGCAGCCGGACTGCTGCCGGGAGATATGGTTATTGCTGTTGACTCATTAAGCACCCCTGCCATTCAGGATATCCAACCTATACTTGCAGCTAGAAAAGGAGATTCAATTCTTGTAACCATTTTAAGAGATAATCAAACGACTGTTAAAAAGTTGCTTGTTGACTCCGAAGGCAAAATCGGCATAGTTCTTGAATCTGATTACCATAAGTTCTTTAACATAACTAAACACAGATACTCCCTTTTTGGCTCCGTTCCCGCAGGTGTGAACAAAGCTACCGGAACCGTTGGGAATTACTTTAAGGAGTTGGGGCTTATTTTCTCCCCCAAAACAGAGGCATATAAATCTGTAGGCAGTTTTATATCTATCGGTAAGATATTTCCGGCCTCATGGGAGTGGGAGATTTTCTGGGGAATTACAGCTTTCCTGTCGATAATGCTGGCAGTGCTTAATCTGTTACCAATACCGGCTCTGGATGGAGGACATATTCTGTTCCTTCTGTTTGAGATTATTACCCGCCGCAAACCGAGCGACAAGTTTCTGGAATACGCTCAGATAGCAGGAATGCTGGTGCTGTTTGCCATAATGTTTCTGGCATTTGGCAATGACATATACAGACTTTTTAAATAGACACAATATGAAAAAGATCAATTTGCTTTTAATAATTGCCGTTGCTGTTGTTCTTCAATCCTGCAAATGCACAGGAGGACCTCAGCTTATGCCCAATGTAAGCGGAAAGGCCGGAGAGGTTGTAATAGTGATTAATAAAAGCGACTGGGAAGGGGAAATTGGCATGGGCTTAAGGAGTATCCTTGCTGCCGATGAGCCGTATCTGCCTCAGAGAGAGCCTATGTTTACCCTTGTAAACATACCCGAAAATGCATTTAGCTCTATCTTCCAGACACATCGGAATCTTATAATTGTTAAAGTTATTTCCGATCAAAAGCAACCAAAGGTTGCAATACAGGAGAATGTATGGGCAGCACCACAGACAGTTGTAACTATTACCGGTGCCGATTCTCAGATAATAGCAGAGGAGATTGAACGGCAGAGCGGTCGTCTCTCCGGAGCTCTCCTTATGGCAGAGAGAAACCGCAATATTCAAAATGCAAAGAGGTACGAAGAGCGCTCTCTCAGAGATCTTGTAACCGAGGAGTTCGATGGATCTCCGTTCTTTCCAAAGGGCTATAGTCTCAAAATGAGAACAACAGATTTTATCTGGATCTCTTACGAAACCACATATACAAATCAGGGAGTTTTCATATACCGTTTCCCGTTCAGAGACTCAAGCGACTTCAGTCACGAGAATCTTGTAAGACAACGAAACACTATGCTTCAGAGAAATGTTCCCGGACAGGTTGATAACTCTTATATGACAACAAATCTGCTTGTTGAGCCCGGATTGAGATGGATATCCTATAACAGGAGAGTTTTTGCAGAGCTGAGAGGTTTATGGGAGGTGGAAAACGATTTCATGGGAGGCCCTTTTATAAGTCACTTCTTTCTGGATCCTGACAATAAAAACATTATCGCAATTGAAGCGTTTGTATATGCTCCAAGATACGATAAAAGAAATTATTTAAGGCAGGTGGAGTCCATTATATACTCCTTTGACTTTTTTTAAGAAATTTTTGGAACAATAAAAAAAGTTTATACCTTTGCACTCCCAAGATCAAAACTGGTTAAAGCCCGTAACGGTAAGAACCATTAGATTTTGAATGGTCCGTTCGTCTAACGGTTAGGACTCAAGATTTTCATTCTTGCAATAGGGGTTCGATTCCCCTACGGACTACAAAAAAATTTTAAAAAAATGGCAAATCACGCATCAGCAGAAAAGCGTGCGCGTCAGAGCGCAAAACGCAGGTTACACAACAGATACTATGCCCGTACAACCCGTAATGCCATCAAGGCACTACGCAACACAACCGATAAGGAAGCGGCATCTGCTCTGTTACCAAAAGTCTCTTCTATGTTGGATAAACTTGCAAAAATTAATGTTATTCATAAGAATAAAGCTGCAAATTTAAAAAGCGGTATTGCTGCTTATGTTAACAAATTAGCATAATTTTTCTGTTTGTCCTTTAAGTATATCTAATGCTTCCCATCTTTGGGAAGCATTTTTTATACTATATGGAGAACAAAAGACCAATTAAAAGCTGGAAGGAGGATGACAGGCCACGCGAAAAGATGATGCTGAAGGGTGCAGTTTCCCTGAGCGAAACAGAGCTTATTGCAATTCTCATCGGCAGCGGAACAAAAGAGGAGAGTGCAATTGACCTCTCCAGAAAGATTCTCAGGTCTGTTGATAACAACTTACGCGAACTTTCAAAGATCTCTTATAAGACACTTACAGCAATAAAAGGAATAGGGCCTGCAAAAGCTGCATTGCTTATGTCGGTATTTGAGCTTTATAAAAGATTCCTCACATATCAGAGCAAAGATCTGCCTAAAATACAATCTTCGGAATATGCAGCCCGTATTATCAGTCCGCTTTTAAGAGATCTGAGTCACGAGGAGTGTTGGGTTATGTATCTTAACCGGGCCAACAGACTTATCTCAAAAGAGAGATTAAGCATTGGCGGTATCTCTGCAACAGTTGTTGATGTTAAGATTATAATAAAGTCGGCACTTGAAAAACTTGCCAGCTCCATTATTCTTGTTCACAACCATCCCTCCGGCAATCCCCGTCCCGGAGATAACGACAAGACTCAGACCAAAATTCTTAAAGAGGCCGCCTCTCTGTTTGATATATCTCTTTTAGACCATCTTATAATAGCTGCAGACGGGTATTTCAGTTTCGCCGATGATGGAATAATCTGATTAATTCGTATATTTGACCAATTATTCCCCAAAAAAGAAAAGATGAAAATCATTAATCTTGGTGAAAAGAACTCTGCACTAAACAATTTTATCGCAGAGATCAGAGACTCCACAATCCAGAAAGACAGCATGAGGTTCAGAGCCAATCTGGAGAGGATAGGACAGGTTTTTGCCTATGAAATTAGCAAGGTACTCAATTACAGCACAAAGGAAGTTAATACACCTTTGGGTATTGCCAACTGCAGTACATGTGATGACAGTATTATTATAGCCAGCATTATGAGAGCAGGTCTTCCAGTACATCACGGTATGCTAAGCTTCTTTGACAAAGCCTGTAACGCTTTTATTGCCGCATATCGCAAATATGGAAAGGACAATAAATTTACAATCCAGATAGAGTACGCAAGCAGCCCCTCTGTAGATAATAAAATCCTTTTGCTGGCCGATACAATGCTCGCTACCGGTTCGTCTCTTGTTCTTGCTTATAAAAGAATCTGTGAAACCGAAACCCCTTTGCACACTCATCTTGTTTGTCCAATAGCCAGCACAGAGGGAATAGAGTATCTTTCAAAACACCTTCCACACAAAACTACAACACTATGGGTGGGTGCAATTGATCAGGAGCTGACCATCAAATCCTATATTGTTCCGGGACTGGGAGACGCGGGAGACCTTGCTTACGGTAGCAAAAACTAATCTCTGGAATATACCTTTTCGCCTCCTATAAAGGTCATCAGCACTTTTGCTGTTAGTACATCTTTTTCGTCAATAGTCATAATATCTTTGTCCATGACAACGAAATCGGCATATTTACCCGGTTCAAGAGACCCTTTAATATCCTCCTCAAAAGTAGATTTTGCAGCCCAGATTGTCATAGAGCGCAGCGCTTCCTGACGGCTGAGTGCGTTTTCGGTCTGAAATCCCCTCTCGGGTATAAATTCCATATTCTTTCTGAAAACTGCAGCAAAGAAGGTGTAAACCGGATTCACCTCTTCAATGGGAAAATCGGTTCCTGAAGGGATCCATCCCAACTGATCCAACAACTCTTTAAAAATATATGCATTTGCCAATCTCTCTCCCAACCTTTCGTCGGCCCATAACATATCCGATGTTGCATGGGTGGGTTGTATAGATGGAACAATAGCGTATTTGCCAAACATATCAAGGTCTTCCCTGTTTACAATCTGTGCGTGCTCTATCCGCCAGCGTAAATCATTCCCCTCCGGAAGATACTTCGAATACATCCTCAATGCATCTCTGTTTGCAGCGTCTCCTATACAGTGGGTGGCAACCTGAAATTTGTGGTCATACGCCCATTTGCACAGTTCATCAAGTTGCTCCAAGGGAGAGACTCTGATTCCCTTAACAGACGGCATATCGGAATATGGCTCCAGTAACAGAGCACCGCGTGAACCCAATGCTCCGTCAATGTATAATTTTATTGTTCCAATTCTCAGATTGTTGTTCCTGTATGGAGAGGTAAACCTCTCAAGGTTTTCGCTGTTGGGGGTAAGCCATACATCTGTTCTCAACTTAAGCTTACCGGAGGCGGACATTGAGTCCATTACCTCAATAACCCCAAGTGATTCACCTCCGTGAGATATTGAAGTAAGACCATATTTAACACACTCCTGCTGGGCAAGCATCAAAATCTCTTCAATCTCACCGGTTTTGGGTTCCGGAATTATCGACTTGAATCTGTCTGCCGTATTCTCAAGAAAAACTCCTGTAAACCTGCCATCTTTGATAATTGCCTCACCTTTTGGTACAGATCTGTCAGTTGGCTTAATGTTTAAAGTATTAATTGCTGCATCATTGGCTATAACAGCATGAAAGTCTATTCTCCACAGTAGCACAGGAGTGTCGGGGAACAATTTGTTTAAAGCACTGTTATCCGGAAACTCCTTTATATCCCAAAGATTCTGGTCCCAGCCGTCACCCTCCAGATACTCCGGCTTGTCCTTGTTATATCTCTCTTTTAATCTTTGCAAAATCTCTTCAAATGACCCTGCTCCTCTCAGATCTACTCTGCTAAGTCCTCTCCCCAAACTAAAAATATGGCAATGGGCATCGTTAAAACCCGGATAAACAGCAGCACCTCCAAGGTCTCTTTTGTCTTTTGAAGAGTATCCCGAAAGTATCTCAGCGTCACTTCCGGTTGCTATAATAAACCCATCTTTAATGGCTAATGCCGAACATTTTTCAAAATTCTGATTAACAGTGTATATTTTTCCGTTAAAAACAATGAGATCTGCCTGCTCCTTCATTTTACAGCCGGTTAAAAGGGTTAAAAAGAGAACCCCTGTGAATAGTTTTTTCATATTTATTAATTATAGCTCCTTTCTAAGCCTTGCAATAGGGATATTGAGCTGCTCCCTGTATTTTGCTACTGTTCTTCTGGCCACCTTATACCCTTTATAATGCAGTTCTGCAACCAGCTCTTCGTCGGTTAGAGGCCTCTTCTTATCTTCGGCATCTATGCTTGAGGCAAGAATATTTTTAATCTCCCTGGTGGATACCTCCTCTCCCGCCTCAGTCATTAAACCCTCCGAAAAGAAATATTTTAGAGGATATATTCCAAAGTGTGTCTGAATATATTTGCAGTTAACAACTCTGGAAATTGTAGAGATGTCAAGACCTGTCTTCTCTGCAATGTTCTTCAATACCATCGGTTTCAGTTTGGTCTCATCTCCGTCAATGAAAAAATCTCTCTGAAACTGAATTATTGCATTCATAGTATTATGAAGAGTATTGTGTCTCTGTCTGATGGCCTCGATAAACCACTTTGCAGAATCCAGTTTTTGTTTTACAAAAGTTGCTGCCTCCTTACCTGCTTTATCATTATTGACGCTGCTAATCAGCAGATCGGCATAACGACGGTTTACCTTAAGTTCGGGAACAGAGAAACGAGGCATAGTCATAATAAGCTCATTATCTTTGTATTCCAACAAAAAATCGGGTACCACCTGTTGCGCCTGCTCGGTATAAGAGTCATCAATCTGTCCACCCGGTCTTGGATTTAAGCGAATAATCTCGTCAATGGCATCCTTAAGTTCATCCTCGGTAACTGCCAGACGAGCCATTATTTTGTGATAATGTTTCTTTGTAAACTCGGTGAAATGGTCTGACAGTATTTTCCCGGCCAGCACAATCTCCTCAGTCTGAGTCTTGGCTTTAACCTGCAGTAGAAGACACTCCCTGAGGTCTCTGGCACCAATTCCTACAGGTTCAAAATCCTGAATTTTTTTTAATATTTTCTCTAATTCAACATCATTTGTTTCAATACCCTGCCGGAAAGCAATGTCGTCTGCCAGGGAGTCAAGGTCACGCCTCAGGTAACCATCATCATCAAGACTGCCGATGATGAACCCCGCAATTGTCTTTGACCTTGCATCCATCGTGCTGTAACCTAACTGCGTTATCAGACTCTGATGAAAACTCTCTTTAACCGAGAATGTGCTGTATTCCGGCTTAAGGTCTTTACCCTGATTATTGGCATATAATTTATATGAGGGAATCTGATCGTCTATCGAGTAGTCACTCAACGAGACTGAGCCAGAGCTTCCTTCATCAATATCATCACTATCAGACGCTTCGTCAAGAACAGGATTCTCCTCCAACTCTTTTTTAATCCTCTGCTCCAGCTCCAGTGTGGGTAACTCCAAAAGTTTAATTGTTTGTATCTGAAGCGGCGACAGCTTCTGCATCTGTTTTTGCTGCAATCCCTGTTTTAGCATATAATACGGAGCTTTTATGCAAAGATATGATTTTTATTTAACTTCGCACTCTGGAAACAGGGTGCAGAAATGGCAGAAAATGATAATAAAACAAGAGTGGATGTAGCAAAAGTGATTGCGGGTAAAAACCCAAAATTACTTAAACTTATACCCGGTTTTGTTATATCCTGGCTAAAGAGACTTATCCATCAGGATCAGATCAATTACCTGCTTGACAATTATGGTCATTTGCAGGGAGTCCCTTTTGCTTCCAAAGCTCTGGAAGAGATGGGAATAAGCTATAAAATAGATGGTCTGGACACTCTTGACAAAGAGAGAAGGTATATTATTGTATCCAATCACCCGTTGGGAGGTCTCGACGGCCTCATTATAACCGAGGCGTTTGGGCAGATTTTTAAATCTGTTAAGTTTGTGGTAAATGATCTTCTGTATAATATCCATCCTTTAAAGCCGGTCTTTATCCCTGTAAACAAGTATGGCAAACAGAGTACAGACTCGGCAAGGATGATAAATGAGAGCTACAGCTCCGATGATCAGATTCTATACTTTCCTGCCGGCTTGTGTTCGAGACTTGTAAAAGGCAAAATTGAGGATCTTGATTGGAAGAAAAGTTATCTCAATCAAGCGATTAAATACAAAAGAGACATTTTACCCGTCTATTTCCATGGAAGAAACTCCGGTTTCTTTTACAGAGTTGCTAATATTCGCAAAAAACTTGGGATTAAATTTAATTACGAGACAATTCTGTTGCCACATGAAATGTTCAGGCAGCAGAATTCCTCATTTAATATGTGTATAGGAGAACCCTTTAAATACGAAGAGCTGGTGCAGTCAGGTGATTTGAACACAATGAACCAACAAATCAGAGAGAGGGTTTACTCATTAAAAAGATAACTATGGAACCGGTAATACTGCCTATCGACAGGAAGCTGATAACCGACGAGCTGTCCAGCGATAAATTTATAAGAAACACCCGTAAAGGGGACAACAAACTATTTGAGGTAACCGCTCACGACTCACCGCATACTATGAGGGAGATTGGCAGACTGCGCGAAATCTCATTTCGACTTGCCGGTGGTGGCACAGGTAAATCTGTGGATATTGACGAGTATGATACAGACAGTAAAAACCCTTACAAACAACTTATAGTTTGGGACCCCAAAGATCAGGAGATAATTGGAGGTTACAGATATATTAAATGTTCGGGTCTGGATATTGAACATCTGGCAACCAGTGAGCTGTTTGCTTTTTCGGAGACTTTTAAGGCAGAGTATCTGCCTTTCACAATTGAACTGGGTCGTTCATTTATACAGCCAAATTACCAAAGTACAAATATCCGCAGAAAAGGGCTTTACGCCCTGGATAATCTGTGGGATGGTCTTGGCGCTTTGGTCCTGAGATACAGCCATATCAGGTACTTCTTTGGTAAAGTAACCATGTACTCATCCTATAATATGAGGGCAAGAAATACACTACTCAATTTTCTGGATATCTACTTCCACGATAACGATCTTCTTATAAGACCTATTAAACCTCTCGATTTCAATTCGAAAGACCCCTATTTCAGAGACCTGTTCAGCACAAGCGACTACAGGGAGGCCTACAAAACACTTTCAAAAGAGATCCGTACACTGGGAGAGAATATACCACCGCTTATTAATTCATATATGAACCTCTCTCCAACAATGAGAGTGTTTGGAACAGCAATTAATGACAGCTTTGGCGGTGTGGAGGAGACGGGAATAATGGTAAACATATCCGATATATACCCAGAGAAAATTGAGCGGTACATTACTCCTTTACGAAGACTTGCCGAGAAGATTCAGCTGAAGTGGTGGAAGGGAAGATTAAAATAGTCTAAAGCGGAGGAAAGCTTATTGGTTCTCTTACAATGAAAGGGAATGGATAGACCCCTTCTATCCTCTTGAGAAACTTCATAGCATCCGATCTGTTTCGAAAATCCCCTACAGTTACTTTAAAATATGGGTTTGTGTATGTGCGGTAAACACCCACTTGGGGATAAAGCTCTCTAAAAGAGTTTTCGATACTCTCCGACTTAACTCTCGCATCCTGTCTGTTATCAAAAAAGATTCTAACCCTGTATCCGTTTATTCTCCTCGATCTCGATGCAGCAGTATAGTTTCTCATAGCCGATACAATGTGTGGGCTCTGAATTATGGTTATTGCAGATGAATTATCTGTCTGCCGGGTTACAAGATGAAATATATCCCTGTTAAGAAATGCAGAATCCAGAATCTCCACACGGTTAACAGTTGTGTCCTGAGCCGTAAGCGGGGTATGTGCTATCAATCCTGCTAATAAAAGCGGCAGAATGATAAAAATCTTAATATGTCTATTTTTAAACATGTCGGCTTAATTTAGAGTCTGTTAGCAATTCTATCCAAAGGAATATCTTTGTATTTTAGTGTACGGCTCCTTGAACCGGATGGTTTAATTACAAATACAGCATCCAGACGAAAATCATTTAAGTTCCACCTGGACACATTCATCCCCATTGAGAGTAACGAAAGAGGGTCGTTTAACTCCACCCTGAACTTGATTCTGTTAATACTTACAACTCTGGGGTCCACAATATCGGCACTTATGAGTGTTGCATTGGCAAAATTAACACCACCTTTCTTAAGTACTCCGTCTGCGCTTCTGAGAGTAAAACTTTTAGAAGAGGGGTTCTCAATAATATATTCAACTTCAATATTTGCTGTTGTTGTGTTAATAAGCTCAAATTTTGATACGGAAAGCTCTTTAATGTCAACCTCTCGAAATTTTGAACAACCGGTGCCAAGCATAGTGGCAATAAGTATAAGATAAAACAGTCTCTTCATATTTTACTCTTTGTTTAACTGCAAAGGTATAAAAAACCATATATTTGCAGAATAATTGAACTGTTAATGACAAGCAAATTCCATTCCGTAACACCACTTTTTAACACTCCCCACAAACAAGTCTTTATAGAAACCTACGGCTGCCAAATGAATGTGAGTGACAGCGAAGTGGTGATGTCGGTACTTGCCAAAGAGGGCTACATCCATTGTGACAAAATTCAGGATGCATCGCTTATCCTTATAAACACCTGCTCTATCCGTGAAAATGCCGAGCAGAAGATTTGGTCGAGACTGGAGCAACTTCGCACTTATAAAAAGAGGAAGAACGCACCTGTAATTGGTATCCTTGGTTGCATGGCCGAAAGATTAAAAGAGAGTCTTCTGGATCATGGTGTTGTTGACCTTGTTGCCGGACCCGACTCATACAGAACATTGCCCGCTCTGCTGGAAGCTCTTTCCGTAGGCGGAAAACAGATCAATACACTCTTATCACAGGAGGAGACCTATTCTGACATCTCACCTGTAAGAATGGACAAAAACGGAGTCTCTGCATTTATATCAATAATGAGAGGGTGCAATAACTTCTGTTCTTACTGCGTTGTGCCTTATGTAAGGGGAAGGGAGCGGAGCAGAAATCCGCAAAGCATTGTAAGTGAAGCGTATGAGCTCTTTTTAAAAGGATACAGAGAGATTACTCTTTTGGGACAGAATGTAAATTCATACAGGTGGAGAGAGTCAGAAAACCCTGACAGTGACAATGAAAACACAATCACATTTGCGGTACTGCTGGAGATGGTAGCACAGGTAAGTCCATTGTTAAGGGTAAGATTCTCCACATCTCATCCTAAAGATATGGACGAGTCTGTATTGTACGCAATTGCAAGGAATGAAAACATCTGTAAACATATTCATCTGCCTGTGCAGTCTGGTAGCAACTCTGTTCTTGGAAGAATGAACCGTAAATATACAAGAGAGGAGTATCTGGCTAAATTGAAGAGAATAAAGGAGATTATACCCGGTTGCTCTGTTAGTACAGATATTATTGCCGGTTTCCCCGGAGAGACAGAACAAGATCATCTCGACACGCTTTCCATTATGGAGGAGGCGGGTTACTACACAGCTTTTATGTTCCAATATTCGGAAAGACCAGATACACAAGCTGCGGAAAAATTCCATGACGACATACCGGCAGAGATAAAAAACCGCAGATTAAATGAGATAATTGAGCTTCAGAACAGACTCTCACTGTTAAGTAATAAAGAAGATGTAGGTAAAATATTTGAAGTTCTTGCTGAGGGTAGATCAAAAAGATCATCTGAAGAACTTTTTGGAAGAACATCCTCCAATAAAGTGTGTGTGTTCCCTGCAGGAGATTATAAAGCAGGAGATTATGTAAAAGTAAAAATTAAATCCTGCACATCTGCCACACTTAAAGGCGATTATTCTCTGCAATTTCTTTCCTAATAGCTGGTATTCAGTATTTTAAATTAAACGCGCCCTGGCGATTAATAGCCTGTTAATTAGCCATTTGGAGAATATTCTCTGCAAAATTGCATTTTTGCTTTACTACACTTATTTTCAAGGGCTTCCATTTATTCCATGCAATTTTTCGCCAAAATCCCTGCTATTTTTCGCCTGATAATTGATATTCAATAATTTAAGCAGAATACAGGGGTATTAATAAAGCTCTGATAATGAGAGAATGGGCAAATAATCCCAGAGAATTATTTATCTTCGTGCAAAATTCCAGGAGTATGACAAAAATAAGAACTCATTACATAGGCGACCTTAAAACTGAGGCAGAGCATCTAAAATCGGGAAGTAAATTAATGACAGAGGCTCCCGAGGATAACAACGGTAAAGGAGAGATGTTTTCACCTACCGACCTGTTTGCAACATCTCTTGGTTCCTGCATGCTTACCATAATGGGAATATCAGCACAGGTTCATGGGTTTTCGGTAGATGGAACAAGAATTGAAACTGAGAAAATTATGGCTTCAAACCCCAGGAGAGTTGCCGAGCTGAAACTGGATATCTATTTACCGAGAAATGATTATTCCGAGAGGGAGATGAGATTTATCGAGTCATCGGTTAAAACCTGTCCGGTTGCAAACAGCATACATCCCGATATTATTAAAACAATAACCTATCACCTCCCGGAATAACAGCCAGAAAAAGGAGTAACAGCTAGAAAAACAGGTAACGGGATGTTCCGACTCCCGATACAGCTGTGCCTGAGAGTGTGCCATTAGGTTTTACTATCTTCATAAGAGAGTTGGATGTAAAGTTCACCTCTGCCGTGTAAATATTACCGGTAAAAGGACTTGCCCCTACACCATAAAAATATATGCCCGAAAAGATTTTTGAAACACTCCCCGAACCGGTATCTACGGCATAGATTCCGGCCTCTTCGGGCATATAAGATGAATTAAAAGTGGTGTTATAGGTAAGGATTCTCTCTCCTGTTCCGTCAGGTGAAATATAACCGTCCATATAATCAACAGGAACATCAACAACACCAAGCGCCGCATTATAAGCAGGATCAATTTTCACCAGGCCCCTGTCCGGGAATGATGCCCATATTTTGTTTTGCTTATCCAATGCCAGATACTTTGCTCCTCCGCTAACATTAGCCGGTTTTATAACTGTAATGGTGTTCAGCAGGTCGTTTGTCGTGTTAAGAACTTTTACTCCCTCTTTTAGAGCAATATATAGTTTTGAATCATAAAAAAGGATGCCCTCTGCATCGGTTCCTACAGCAACTTTCTTAATAAGAGTCCTGGTGTTAAGGTCATAAACAGCTACATATGATTTGTGAAACTCCCAAAAGCCAATATCATTCACAATATAATCGTAATCCCAGTTGGTAACATACAGACGGTCTTTATCTATTACAGCATTTCTTGGATTGGCCAATCCCTCTGTGATTGGCGTGAACAGTGCTACCATAGTTCTTGCATCTGCTATCTCAATCTTATCGGGATAGTTACAAACCAGCATCAACTGCATTTGTGGTGATATTAAACCGGATATTATTGTTGCACCTATTGATACACCATTCACACTCTCATATACTCTGTTCTGAATCTGCCCCGTCTGCTCGTCATAGATTGAGATACTGGCAGAGTGCTCTGTAAAATTCCCCTGGTTAATGACAATAACCTTCTTATCGGGCTGATACTCCCATTCCGGATTATCTTTGGTACAGGAGAAGATTGCGAGGAGTGTAAAAATGGCTAAAAGTCTCAATAGGTTTGTTTTCATTCTTTTATAATTATTAGGTTAGAAAATCCATCTCAAAGTGAGTTGCCAGTTTATCCCCGGCATCGCATAAAATTTGACATTCTGATAACTTACACTGAAAATGTTCCTTACCACCGCATCCATTGTAAGATGCTCTCCAAAAAGAGAGAGTTTTCGTGAATAACCTACATCTGTAAGAGTATATGATGGCAGTTTGTCAAATATATCCAGTGTAGTCCTGTCTCCTGTGTAAGATATTGTTGTAAACATTGTGTTGTTGTTAATCTTTACGGAGAGAGTGGTTCTGAGGGAGTGTTTTGGCTGATATGCAAGCTGCTTCCCCACCGAAGGATCCTCTCTCCATAAACCCTCCAACATTTTTACCGAGGTAAAACTGTAATTGAGAGTGGCATTAATAACAGCATGAGCAGCACTTACCATAAAACTCATTCCGGCCTCTGCTCCGTCGGACTTAACCAGTGGAACATTCTGCGGCCTCCAGACTTGTCCGGCAGGCAGCCATCTTATCCACTCTTTAACCTTGGCCGAATAGATTGTTGCAAACAGATCCAGAGCAATATTTGAGTTAGTGTGAGAGTAGTTGAAACCTCCCTCGGCTGTTCCTGAACTTTCGCTCTTAAGGTAGAGGTGATTGCCTCCCCAGTATCTGTCATTGAGAGAGGGTACTTTACTGCTGACAGATATTGACGCCCTTAGTGAGAGTGTGTGACCGTATGAATTTAAGGGCATGTATCTTATTTCTGCAGAGGGCATAAACGGCACTTTACTGTTTGTGACAAAACCGTATCTAGCTCCGGCAGATATTGCAAAATTTTCTGCTAAATTGTATTTTGCCAGCAAAAAGAGATAGGCCCTCCCCTCTCTGACCGAATCGGCATAAGAGTGTACCTGTGGTTTTGTATATTCTGCAGAGAGCCCTCCTTTGATAGAAAGTCCACCTTTAACATAAGACAAATCGGCAGAGGTCATCACCTTTGCGGCTGCTATTATATCCTCCTTATATCTCTCGTGGTCGTAAGAGTATGAGAGTCTTACATTATATGTCAATCTCTGCGAGAATGCCAGATAATCCAATGATGTTCTGAAGTTTTTGTCATAAATAGAAGCAAAACTCTCCGGCCTGTCATTCAAAGATACAGATGGTTGAATCTCTCTGTTAAATTGGAGATACCACAAATTGAGTGTAAGCTGACTCCTGTTTTGGGTTCTTATGTACACCTCCTGTAAAACACCCATGTTTCTGTACCCTGCGTTATTGAGATACTCAACCGGTCTGCCCGGTTTTGTATTATTCTCAAAAGCATAGTTATTCTCTGCCGAATTAATAAACACCGAGGTACGATACTCCTGCCTTCCGTTTGAGTATCTAACTGTTGCCCCTTTGAAGAAAGTAGCAAAGCTTGAGGCAGAAAGTGTTACATCACCACTCAATCCATTCTGCCAATTGGCTGCAGTTCTCAAACTAATATTACCTCCAATACTACCATCTCCGTACAATACAGACCCTCCCCCGATATGGAGGTCCATTCTCTCGAAAAAGTAAACCGGTATATGAGAGAGGTCTGTTTGGCCCATTGTTGGTATTGCCACGCTCATACCGTTCCATAAAACACTTGTGTGTGAAGAGGAGGTACCTCTAACCGATACAAAAGCACCCATACCGCGGCCATACTCTTTTAGATATGCAGCACTCTCAACTCTTAGAAAATCGGCCAGCGAACTGGTTTTTAAAGATTGCAAAGAGGCCTGTGACGCTGTAATTATATTACTGCCAATAGCAAACGCTCTGTTTGGAAGAGCTGCTTTGCCCAAATATGTTGTTATAGTGACAGAATCGAGGCGTAAACGAAGCGTAGTGTCATTAACAGAGGTTATTCTTTCGTGGGAGAGAGCAAAAAGAGAAGCAGGCACCCCAAAAAACACAGATGCAAAAAAAACTGATATAATGGCAATAAGCCGTAATGCTTTGAACATCGCTCCCTATCTCCCGAAAGTTCGACTGTTAATAAAAAGTTGTACAAAGCAGGTCTTCTGACTTAGCTTTTATGTCCTGCACCTTCCCGCCTTTGCAGGCAGTGGTTCTGATTGCGGACAACCCGTTCGGGTAAGCATCACAGCAGCGGGTACTGTCTCCGGTTCTCACGGAGTTCCCTTAACTCTGAACCCTGCAAAGGTATATGAAATATTTATATGTTGTTCAAAATTTCTATCTTTAAAAAAATAAAAAACAACAGTTATTCATGAAAAAACTATTCAACTTTTTACTGTCCACTTTAATAGTAGCTTCTCTGCTCTCATGCAAAAGTGAGCCGGGGGTCAAACTCGATTATTACAAATACACCCTTGAGAACGGATTGACTGTAGTTCTCCATCAAGATCACTCCGACCCAATTGTGGCTCTGGCAATACAGTACCATGTGGGATCGGGCAGAGAGAAGCCCGGGAAAACCGGTTTTGCTCATTTCTTCGAACATATGTTATTTCAAAGGTCTGAGAATCTCCCGCGAAACGCTTTCTTTCAAAATATTGCAAAGATGGGAGGCACCTTTAACGGCTCAACAAATGCCGATGGCACAAATTACTACGAATCTGTTCCCCGTGATGCCCTGGAAAAGATCCTTTGGATGGAATCGGACCGTATGGGCTTCTTTATAAATACTGTAACTCAAAGCGGCCTGGAAAGGGAGATAGATATAGTCTCCAACGAAAAGAGGCAAAATTATGACAGTCAGCCATACGGACAGTCCAGCATTATTATAGCTAAAGAGCTCTATCCTCCGGGACATCCTTACAGCTGGACAACAATAGGCGAGATTGCAGATCTCAGGAGTGCAACTCTTGACGATGTAAAAGAGTTCTATCATACATTCTACCTGCCAAATAATGCAACACTGGTTCTTACCGGAGATTTCGAAAAAGAGACTGCAAAAGCGTTGATTGAAAAATATTTTGCAGAGATACCGGCAGGCCCCAAGGTAGAAAAACCACAACCTCAACCTGCAGTTCTGGAGGAGAATAAGCTTGTGATGTGGGAGGATGCATATGCCCGCTTGCCTCAGATTTCAGTTACTTTCCCAACAGTGGAACAGTATCATCCCCACTCTTATGCACTTAATCTTTTTGCCTCACTTTTTGCAGGCAGTAAAGTCTCCCCTCTTCATAAAATTGTTGTGGAAGAGAAACGGCTTGCTCCCTCAGTTAATGCATTTAATATGACACGCGAAATTGCAGGTCAGATGCAAATAACAGTAAGAGCTTTTAACGGAACAGATTTAAACAGGGTTTACCATGCAATTCAGGAGGCATTTGACAGATTTGTTGAAGAGGGTGTTGATGAGCAGGAGCTGCAAAAACTTAAGATTATGCAGGAGGTTAATCTTTACAACCGTATGAGCAGCGTGCTGGGAAAAGCTGTTACAATTGCAAGAGATGATGTTTTTGGTGGTTATCCCGATATGTCTTTCCGCGAACTCGAGAGTATAAGAAGGGTTACAGCAAAGGATATCATTGAGGTTTATGAGAAGTATTTTAAGAATAGTAATCATCTGGTATTAAGCGTAGTTCCTGCCGGAATGACTAATCTTGCCGTTAACGGATCAACTATGGGTGAGGTTACAATTGAGAGAGTGGAAGATCAGGAGCTTAAATCACAGGGAGGTGCTATTGTTGATGACCCATACCAAAGAACACCATCTTCATTTGACAGATCGGTAGAACCCGATTATATGGATAACTCCCCTTCAATTACCATTCCTCAGGTATGGACAACAAAACTGACAAACGGAATGGAAATTTACGGTATCACTCATAACGAGCTGCCTGTAATAAACGCTACAATTACAATCAGGGGAGGGATGTTATTGGATGCGGCAGATAAAGGCGGTCTCTCGTATCTTACTGCCCGTCTGATGAATGAAGGGACTTCTGTAAGGAGTGCCGGAGAGATGGAGAGCGCGCTGGGATTACTGGGTGCAAGGATATCTGTCTCTTCCGATATCGAAAACACTTATGTTAACATTAGCGCCTTGTCAAGAAATTTTGCCGAGGTAGTGGTACTGCTAGAAGAGTTTATGTTAATGCCTGCCTTTGACGAGAGTGCATTTACACGGATTAAGGAGGAGGCAAAATCTCAGATAAGACAGTCGTTTGCCGACCCGCGGAACATAGCCAGACAAACCCGCGACCTTCTGCTTTACGGCTCACAGGGTACTTTTTCAAAATCGCACCTTGGTACAATGGAGAGCATCGACAACATAACATTAGATGACATTAAGGAGTTCTATGCATCCAATTTCTCTCCCTCAGTTGCTAAATTCAACATTGCAGGAGATATTGACCTAAAAAGAATAGAGAAGATGCTTGTTTCGCTGGTGAAAAACTGGGAGGCATCAGATGTTACAATTCCAGAGCCGGTACAGGGTATTCCGGCAAAGACCGGACAAATTTATTTTGTGGATAATCCGGGGTCTCCACAGTCAATGATATTTGTAAGCAAACCGGGCCTGGAGTTCAGTCATCCTCAGTACTATCCGTGGGTAATAACAAATTATCGACTGGGTTCCGGGTCGCAGGGAATGCTGTTCGATGTACTTCGGCTTCAGAAGGGCTTTACATACGGTGCCTCATCATCTTTGGAAGCCGGCAGAAACTATAACAACTTCACAGCAGCTTCAAGTGTTCAGGCGAGCACAACTGCTGAGGCAGTTTCAATTTTTCATCAACTGATAGATAATTATAAGAGCACCTTTAACCAGGAGATGCTGGATGATACCAAAAATTCCATGTCACGGGCAATGGCCTCATCTTTTGAGACACTTGGCTCACTGTTAAGAGTTCTGGGCAACATCTCCGGCTACGGCATGCCTTTCGATTATGTAAAAGGGCACGAAAGAGTGTTAAATGAGATGACACTCGAAGAGGCACTAGATGTAATAAGGAGCCAGTTTGATGCAAGTGAAATGGTATTCATAGTTGTGGGTGATGCCAAAACTCAATTAAAACCTCTGGAATCGGTTGGTTTGGGCAAACCTATACTTGTAAAATTGTAAATAATTAGATCCTGTGCATCAGAATCTCTTCTTATTGATTGCACAGGATCTTTTTTTTCAAAAAAAATAGCTACTTTTGCACTCCTTGTTTACCGAAAAAATAATGCCCGGATGGCGGAATC
>CAZPFI010000003.1:0-5654 GCA_964585795.1 uncultured Muribaculaceae bacterium
TGGAGAAGAATGGGATACACATTATAGATCTGCACAAGACCGTTATCAAAATAGACGAAGCTTCAAATGTGATGAAACAGCTTGCACGCGCCGGCCGTAAGATTCTCTTTGTAGCAACAAAAAAACAGGCAAAAGACATAGTTGCCGAGAAGGCAAAATCTGTTAATATGCCTTATGTAACCGAGCGTTGGCCGGGTGGAATGCTTACAAACTTCCCCACAATCCGTAAAGCAGTCAAAAAGATGAATACCATCGATAAGATGATGACTGACGGAACTTTTGAAACACTGGCAAAACGCGAAAAGCTTCAGGTTACCCGTCAAAGGGCAAAACTTGAAAAAAACCTTGGTTCGATAGCAGACCTCAATCGTCTGCCGTCAGCACTGTTTATAATTGACATTCAGAAAGAGATGAACGCCGTTAAAGAGGCAAACCGTCTTAACATTCCAGTAATTGCAATGGTTGATACCTGTTGCGATCCGGGTCCGGTTGATTATGTGATTCCTGCGAATGACGATGCCGCAAAATCTATCTCTCTGGTTATGGATGTTCTATGCCAGGCAATTGCCGAAGGTCTGTCTGAGAGAAAATTCGAGAAAGAGAAAGAGGCCTCATCCTCTTCTGATTCAAGAGAAGCGGACGATGATACCACTCCAAAGAAGACGCGTCCCAGAAAAGGGGCTAAGGAGGAGAGCGAAGAGAAAGCTCCTGCCATAGCTGCAGAGACTGTGAAAAAAGAGGAGGCAACTGCACCCGAATCAGTTGAAGTGAAGGCTGAAGTGAAAGCCGAAGAGGTGAAAACTGAGGCAAAAGCTGAAGTGAAAGCTGAAGTTGCTCCTGAGACCGCTGAGGTTGAACCTGCAGCCGTAGAGCCAGAGACCGAGGCAGATGCCAAAGCGGGTGATGAAACAAATAATTAGTAATACAATTTTTATATTATAGATATGGAAATAAAAGCAACAGATGTTGCCAAATTGCGCCAGATGACAGGCGCCGGCATGATGGACTGCAAAGGCGCCCTGGTTGAGGCAAACGGAGATTTCGAAAAAGCCAAAGACATTATACGCGAGAAGGGTAAACTTGTAGCAGCAAAGAGGGCCGACCGCGAGACAACAGAAGGATCTGTAATAGCTCTTGCAGATGCAACCAACACCAAAGCAATACTTGTATGCCTTGGATGTGAAACCGATTTTGTTGCAAAAAACAGTGAATTCCAGTCCCTTGCAAACAACATAGCACAAGTGGCTCTTGCTTCATTCCCTGCAGATCTTGAGGCCCTTAAAGCACTTAAGACAGACGGACAATCTATTGAAGAGGCAGTTACACAACAGACAGGCAAGAGTGGTGAAAAACATGCCATTCCGTTTTATGCAAAGCTTGAAGCTCCTTACATTGCAACCTATATTCACACCAATGGTAAACTTGCTACCATTGTAGGTTTTTCGAAAGAGATCTCCAAAGAGGTTGGAAGAGAGATTGCAATGCAGATAACAGCTATGAATCCGGTATCGGTAAGCAGAGACACCTGTCCTCAGTCTGTAATCGAAAAAGAGCTTGAGATTTACAGAATTCAGATCCGCGAAGAGGGTAAGCCAGAAAATATGGTTGAGCAGATTGCTCAGGGTAAATTGGCCAAATTCTTCAAGGAGAGCACTCTGGAAGATCAGATTTTTGTTAAGGACGGCAAACTGTCGGTAGCCCAGTATCTTAAAACTGTTGATTCTGATGTTAAGGTAACCGGTTTCTTCCGCTTCTCTCTCAACGACTAGGTCTTAAAGAAGAGAATAAAATATAAGCAATAAGGGAGGCCCAAAGCCTCCCTTTTCTATTTTCCAACCAATAATCCCTGCTATTTCTTTCCTAAAAACTGTATATCAGCTACTTAAAACCATGTGGCACATAGTGCTAATTTCTTAATTATCAATGAATAGGAAAAAAATCTCAGATATCTTTATCTTGGGCTGCGTTCTCTAACAAATTTATAATTGACATTTAGCAGCCTCGCAATGTTTGCATAACTGGAAGATGAGTTAGTCAGCAGATAATTCTTTATTTCAAACAACTCATTTTTATCCAGCAAAGCGAGTTTACGTCCTTTAAGAATCCGGGTCAACATCTCTGACAACTCAAAAAAAGTGGTTTTATGATGAATGTCATCTTTCTCATAGAGACTCAAATCAGAAGGACAAATTGATGAGTTAACCTCCTCTCTTAGCTTTTCCTTTGATTCAAATAATAATTGTATAAACATATTATCCACATTGACCTCTTTCTGTTTTCCCGAGAATGAAGACCACCGAAACTCCTTAATATCTTTACACATCTCCGATTTGATTGGATTCGCTAAAATATAAAGAATACAATCTCGGATTTTATCCATAGTGTCTTTTACAGAGCTTCCAAATCTACCTCCACATAAATTATTTGTGAAGAAATGGCTCTTATTAAATGCTCTTACAAAAGATATCATCATAGCACCCATAAACAAACTTAGATTGTCTGTATGCAATAGCATATGAACATGATTATCCATCAAAACATACGCATAAATCTTTACATTGTATTTGGTTGCAAATCGATTTAGAGTGTTGCAGAATAAAAATCTATCTGCATCATCATAAAAAATGTACCTCCTGGAGGCACCCCTTAAATAAACATGGTAAATCCCTGTTTCTGAAAGCTTTCTCCTTTTCACCACAATATCTCCCTCCTCTGCTTTAATCAGATATAAAGATATAATCTCTGTAATTATTTTCCTAATTAAAGATTATCAAATAGTTATTGTTTTTTTGAGATTTTGTGTAAAAAACTGAGCAGCAGAAGGAAGGAGAAAAAAAGCAGAGAAAAAAAGCAAAGAAAAAAAGCAAAGAAATAAGCGGAGATTAAAAATTTTTGCCTATTTTCGCGGCCAGTATTAATTAAAAAAATCTTCGGGGCAGGGTGTAATTCCCGATCGGCGGTAAAGTCCGCGAGCCATCTTGGCAGAACCGTTGCAACTACGGTACCGACAGTTAAAGTCTGGAAGGAAGGAGATTACAATGAGAAAAAAAACAATCCCTATTAGCGGGGTATTACTGCTGTGTGCATCCCTGCTTTTCCAACAAAATTCATTTGCCGCTACGGCATTAAATGGTAATTCAGTTTCAATCGAAACTGAAAATTATTCATCAAAACAGACGGGAGATTCAACAGGGTACGCAAGTCACTCCGATTCTCCTGAAACTGCAAACCATTCATCAAAACAGACGGGAGATTCATCAGGGTACGCAAGTCACTCCGATTCTCCTGAAACTGCAAACCATTCATCAAAACAGACGGGAGATTCATCAGGGTACGCAAGTCGCTCCGATTCTCTTAAAGCGGGTGAAAACACTCTCTACTTTAATCTCAATGAGATTATTTTATCTGCATCTTACATTAAAGAGCGACAGAGTCCTCTGCGGCTAAGCAGCATAGATGATGCTGGTATACGCAAAAAAGGACTCGGAATCACCTACCCCGAGCTCCTGAGAGATATTCCCGGTGTTTATGCAACCAGCGAATCGGGAAGTTATGGAGATGCCCGAATTAATATTCGCGGATTCAAGCAGGAGAACATCTCTGTACTGCTTAACGGCATACCAATATCTGGGCTGGTAACCGGAAATATGTTCTGGAATAATTGGCTGGGGCTTACAGATGCCACTCACTCAATTCAGGTTCAAAAGGGCATCGGAGCATCTATGCTCTCCGACAACTCCGTTGGAGGTACAATAAACATAATAACCAAAACAACAGATGTTAATCCGTCTGCTTCCGGTGGACTCTATATGACAAGCTACGGACAGATGAAAAGCTTTATCTCTCTTAACAGTGGAGAGATTAGAGATGGATGGGCCGCCTCAGCAATGGTCTCCTACGCCTGGGGTGAAGCGTATGCCGATGTTACTGATGTCAGCTCCTGGGCATACATGGTTAATGTCAGCAAGAGATTTAACAATCGCAACTCTCTTTTGCTCACCGCATTGGGTTCACCGGAAAGACATCAGCAGAGATCGGTAAGACTCTCATTGGAAGAGGTAAGTGAATATGGATTGAAGTACAACAAAAACTGGGGTTATCTCAACGGCAAAAAAAAGACAATTAGTGAAAACTTCTATCATAAGCCATATCTCACTCTTCACCACTTTTACAACAATGGCAAAAACATTGAAGGATCTAACAGTGTCTATCTTTCTGTGGGGAACGGAGGAGGGAGGTGGTCGGAGTCCAAGGGAAAAAGGATTATTGATTACCGGAAAGATGGATTGATAGACTGGAGTTCGGTTATTGAAGAGAACCGGAATACTCCGGATGGTGGTTCTACAAATATCCTGAGTGATTTTCTGGCAGGTCATACCCAGACCGGCATAAAAAGCAACCTGAAAATCTCACTGACCAATAGCTGGACTGTTGAGAGTGGAGTTCACTATCAGCACTATTCAACCTGGGAGAAGGAGAAGATTACAGATCTGCTTGGAGGGGAGTTCTGGTACGAGGATTATGCCGGAAACTCACTAGCCGGACTTGCCGGAAGGAATCCGGTCAAGAGCACAGGAGATTATGTAAGAACCAATAACGGAAAGATCATTAATCACTTAACCTTATACAGCATGGTTTATTTCAAAGATAACCAATGGGATATAAGACTAGGGTTATCAGGAATGGGCAGCACCAACCAAAGGTGGGATAAATACAACTATCCCGGTAATATATACAGCGGTGTTGCAAGTGCGGCCGGATACAGTGTAAAAGGAGGAGCATTAAGGAAGATCTCTGCCGGACTATCTGTTTACCTCAATGTTGCTCTCTACAGCAGAGTTCCATATAACGATCTGTTCTTTGCCGCTGGCAATAACAACATAACAGACAATGTCCGCAACGAGAACAATATACTTGCAGAGACAGGATTCAGATATCTTTTTCAAAGAGGGTCTATAGAAGTAACAGGATATTATGCAAAGTGGAAGAACAAAAGCATTATATCCAATCCTTACAAACAACCTGACAACACAAATCTTAGATACCTCTTACAAGGACTTGATGCACTGCATTATGGAATTGAAGCAGAAGCAGCATTCCGCCCATGGCATTTTGTGAATATAGGTGCCTTTGCTTCGTTTGGTAACTGGAGATGGAAAAACGATGTCTCCGCAAATATTTATGACAACTACTCCGGATTGTTAAAAGATGTAATAAATGTTTACAGTAACGGGCTGCCGGTTGGCGATTCTCCCCAAACACAACTTGCCCTTTCTACATCTGCCAGAATTGCCAAAAATATTGAGTTGAATGCAGACTGGAAGTTCTTTGGCCGGATGTATGCAGACTTCGACCCAAAAGACCGACGCAACCCTGATGACAGAGCACTGCCATATAAAACTCCCGATTACACACTTTTAAATGCAGGGATATCGTGGAATATAACAGGTAGAAATTATAACACAACTCTGTTCCTGAATGTGAATAATCTTTTGGATGAGTTCTACATAGAGCGAGGAAGAGACGGAGCCGACCATACAGCCGGTAGTTTCAGGGGATTCTGGGGCGCCGGCAGATACCTAAATGCAGGAGTGCGATTTGAACTGTAATCTTTATATCCAACCTGCAAAGTATGCAGTCTTAAAATGAAGCAG
>CAZPFI010000003.1:5754-46845 GCA_964585795.1 uncultured Muribaculaceae bacterium
GTATGCAGATATAAATTGAACCTGTAGTTCTAACATTCAACCTGCATAGAATGCAGGTTTTAATTGATCTCTCAGTCTTGAAAATCAAATTGAAGTGTGGAATCTACCGGAACACCTTTGAGAAAAATGCATCTGTAGCACCAAGGTTTCCTTTTACATAGTTAAGGCAGGTTCTACCCGAAATCTCCAGCAGAATATTGTCTCGGAATAAAGAGTCTGCTCTGTCTCTGAACTCCACAGCACTGTTAATACTAAATGCACCTCCCAAAGCTATCAGCTCTTTTGCCTCTCTGAACTTGGCATATCTGGGACCAAAGATTACAGGAATCCCGAATGTTGCCGCTTCCAAAGTGTTATGAATCCCGGAGCCGAAACCTCCCCCAATATACGCCACAGAGCCATAAAGGTATGCTGCCGATAAAAGACCTATTGTATCTATTATCAACACATCTGCAGTTCTCAAGCTCTCTGTGTGTTGCACCGGATTGTCAAATACAGCACTGTATCTTATAACGGCAAAACCGGAGAATAAATCAATAATCTCATTAATGCCGGTTTCATGTACCTCATGGGGTGCAATTATAAGCCTCACTCCGGGCCTGACACCTCTGCGGCTCTCAAGATAATCTGCAAGAATCCTGTTGTCTGCAGGCCAGGTGCTGCCGGCAATGAGACATCTGTTGCCCCGGGAAAAATATTCGAGTGGTTCTATTTCTCCTTTTTGCAAAGACACCTCCCAAACCCTGTCAAAACGGGTATCACCACTAACTGTGACATTGTTAAAACCGATGCCGGAGAGCAGAATCCGTGAGTTTTCATCCTGCACAAATATATGCTCAAACGAGTTTAGCATTGACCGGAAGAATCCACCCCACTTTTTGAAGAATGGCTGACTCTCTCTAAAAATTGCCGATACAAGATACAGGGGTATCTGCCTCTCTCTTATCACATTCAGGTAGTTTCTCCAGAACTCGTATTTAACAAATATAATTGTGGTGGGCTTTATAATATCTATAAATCTCTCTGCATTTCTCCTTGTATCAAGCGGCAGGTAGAAAACCAAATCTGCCTTGTTATAACTTTTTCTCAACTCATAGCCGCTTGGTGAAAAGAATGTAAGAATTATTACCCTCTCTTTAAACTGCTCTCTGTATCTCTCAATAATTGGCCTGGCCTGCTCGAATTCACCTACTGAGGCACAGTGAACCCAGAGACGCTCACCCTCCTGCAATCCACCGGCAGCAGCTGCAATCCCCTCCATCAAACCCAACCGTCCCCTATAAAAAAGGGCTGCCTTCTTTGAGAACACAGATGCTATAGCTGATGCAAAAAAGTAGAGGTAGATTAAAGTATTGTAAATAATAGTCAAATCATTTGTAAATTTGTGGTAAAATTAGTCAAATAAATGAAAAAATCCCTTGAACTTATTGGTCAGTACTTTATTCTGATGAAGGTGGTATTTACCAAGCCGGTTAAAAAGAGGATATTCTGGAGACAATTCTTTACAGATGCAGAGAAATTGGTTTTGAACTCAATTCCCATTATTGCAATAATCTCAGTCTTTATAGGTGCCGTTCTTGTAATCCAGACCTCATACAACATCGAGAGTCCCTTGATTCCAAAAATGTATGTGGGCTATATGACCCGTGAGAGTCTTGTGCTGGAGTTCTGCTCTACAATGATTGCCTTAATTCTGGCGGGTAAAGTAGGTTCCAATATTTCGTCAGAGATTGGCAGCATGAGGATAAGCGAGCAGATAGACGCAATGGAGATGATGGGCATCAACTCTGCAAACTATCTTATCCTTCCTAAAATTGCTGCCGCCACAATTCTTAATCCACTTCTTATGCTAATGAGTTTCATACTGGGTCTGGCAGGAGGAGCAATGATTATAGCATTCACGGGAGTAATCACTATGAGCCAGTACTCCGAAGGTTTACAATATGCCTTCCGTTTTTACTACTTTGTTTACAGTATAGTAAAAATGGCTGCCTTCAGTTTCCTTATAACAAGCATATCTTCATTTTACGGCTACTATGCTTCCGACGGCTCACTGGGCGTCGGACGCTCAAGCACCAAAGCAATTGTTGTAAGCAGTATCTCAATCCTTGTTGCCAATCTGGTAATTACTCAACTAATGCTCAATTAATATGATACGGGTAAGAGACCTTAATAAATATTTTGGAGAGAAACAGGTTCTAAACAACATCTCCATCTCGTACAACCCCGGAGAGTGCTCACTTATCATAGGTGCAAGCGGATCGGGAAAAACCGTATTGTTAAAATCGCTGGTTGGTCTGCATACAGCGGAGTCAGGCGAGATATGGTACGGAGATATATGCTTCAGTGCACTCTCTTTTAAAGAACAAAGGGCTATCCGTAAAGAGATAGGAATGCTGTTTCAGGGGAGTGCTCTTTTCGACTTTGCAAATGTTGAGGATAATGTAAAATTCCCAATGGACTTTTTTACCGATTGGAGTGAGGAGGAGAAGCTGGAGCGGGTTAACTTCTGCCTTAAAAGAGTGAATCTTAATAATGTAAACAAACTAATGCCGTCGGAGTTGAGTGGTGGTATGCAGAAAAGGGTGGGAATTGCAAGAGCTATTGCACTCAATCCAAAATACCTTTTTTGCGATGAACCAAACTCGGGACTTGACCCGCATACCTCTATTCTTATAGATCAGCTTATATACGAAATTACAAAAGAGTATGGGATTACTACAATTGTCAACACACACGATATGAACTCAGTAATGGAGATTGGAGACAGAGTGGGTTTCATTCACGAAGGCAATCTTTTATGGGAGGGGAACAAAGATAATGTACTGACTACAAACTGCAAAGAGCTAAACGATTTTGTCTTTGCTTCCAATATGGCCAAAAAAGTAAAAGAGATGATGGGATAACCCACCATCTCTTAAGTAGCTTATAAATCAAATAGACTTTTACAATACCGGATTAACTGCAATGATTTTAACCTCTGAAAGAGGTCTGTCATAAGCATTTGTTGGCGTAGCGGCAATCCTGTCAATTATATCAAAGCCCGACAGTGTCTCACCAAATACAGTATATGCACCATCAAGCTGGGCACACGCCTCGGGACTCTCTACAATATAAAACTGAGACCCTGAAGACTCTTTGAGAGGATTTGCTGCGTCGCCCCTTCTGGCAGCAGCTACGGCACCTTTCTTGTGTTTAAACTGTGGAAGGATCTCTGCAGGAATTGTATATCCCGGACCTCCGGTTCCAAATTTCGACTCATTTGCCATATCTTTGGTAAACGGGTCTCCTGTCTGAATCATAAATCCCTGTATTATCCTGTGAAAGAGAATACCGGTGAAAAAATCTTCGGAAGCAAGTTTTACAAAATTATCCCTGTGCAGAGGTGTCTCTTTGTACAATTTTATTCTAATGGTGCCCATATTTGTAATAATGTCAAAAATGGGTTCTTCCGGAAGATCGGAAGGGTTAAAGGCAAGGGGTTTTTCCATAGCAAGTGAATCTCCAGATTTTTCTTTATCCTCTGGTTGTACTTCAGAGTGTCTGGTTTTGCATGAGAATACAACTAAAGGAATGATTAACAATAGTTTTAAAAAAATATGCTTCATATATAAAATTATTAATTTTGTTACCTTTGCAGTGCATTACAAAATTACCTCAATTGTACCTATTATGCAAATCGGAAAGATTCTGACATTATGCGTAATCCTCGTTTTTTCAAACCAAATGAGAGCACAGAGTGTCGGTTTGGTTTTAAGCGGAGGTGGTGCAAAAGGTCTTGCACACATAGGTGTAATTAAAGCATTGGAGGATAATAACATCCCTGTAGATTATATAGCCGGAACTTCAATGGGTGCAATTATTGGCGCACTTTATGCCATTGGAATAACACCTGATGAGATGGCAACGATGTTCCGTTCGGAAGAGTTCAATTCCTGGTACAGAGGACAGTTCGAGAAGGGTTATGGTACATTTATTTACCGTAGGGAACCCACTGCCGAGATGGTAGGTGTTCCAATATCAAGGAATCGAAACAACCGCTTTGGTATTATGCTGCCTACAAATCTCATCTCTCCTTATCCGATGGACCTTGCAGTAATGCAGATATTTGCATCATCAATAGCCGCTGCCGACTACGACTTTAACCGACTGATGATTCCCTTCCGTTGTGTAGCTGCTGATATTCAGAATAAAAGGCCTTTCATACTTCGCAGGGGAGACCTCGGCTCTGCTGTCAGGGCCTCAATGACCTACCCTTTCCTGTTCAAACCTATTGTAATTGATTCAACACTTCTGTTTGACGGAGGATTCTATAATAATTTCCCGGTAGATGTGATGATTGAAGATTTCTCCCCCGATTTTATAATCGGTTCTAAATCATCCGGTCATGTTATGAGCCCTGATACAGATGACCTCTTGAGCCAGGTTGGCAATATGCTTATGGTAGAGACAGATTACTCCATCCCCGATGAAAAAGGAGTTCTTATAGATATAAATCTTTCCGGTGTTGCAATAATGGACTTTCACCTGGTTGACGAGATAGTAAGAATAGGGTACGAAAATACACTAAGATATATACCGGGGCTTAGAAGTAAAATAGAAAGAAGGGTAACAACAGACGAAATTCTGGCTAAAAGATTGAGTTTTCGTGTAAATACACAACCCCTCTTCTTTAAAAATGCAGAGGTAACCGGGGGTAATTTATCCGACCCTATGAAGGAGTTTGTTGTAAGAACCATAAAAAATGACAGAGATGAGATATTCGACTTTGAGCAGCTTAAAAAGGGCTTCAACCGGGTAGTTGCCACGGGACGAGTCAACACTTTTTACCCTGAGGCACGAATGACAGAAGACTCTGTCTTTAATCTGTCCATACGGGCTACCGGGCAACCCCCATTCCGTCTCTCCATAGGAGGAAACATCTCCTCATCAACTTTAAACCAGGGTTACATAGGAATGCACTATAGCAAAGCATCGCTTAATCCGTGGAATTTTGATGCAGACTTTAATCTGGGGCGCTTTTATTCCGGTTTCAACCTTCAGCTAAGGCAGGATATTGGAATTAACCCACTTTGGTTTTACGAAGGCAACATCACATTACACCGGTTCGACTACTTTGGAGGCAGTCAGACAAAGTTCTTCCCAAACCGTATCCCCAGCAATATTCAGGAGACCGAATTTTTTATGAATTTAAGTGCAGGACTTCCAATAAAAATTGACAAAAACATTCTGGCCAGAACAAACCTCACGATGGGCAGAAATTTTTATGAGTATTATCAGACCGATAACTATACAACCTACGACACTCCGGACAGGACAAACCTTACCTATTTTTCACCTTCACTAAGTATCGAGCGCAATACCTCAAATTATAAACAGTATCCCACCGCAGGTAAAATTCAAAAAGCATCCATCAGATATACGCGACTATACGAGAGGCACCGTCCAGGCAGCACCTCTCTTACCTGGACTGAGGTAAGAAATGCCAACTTAAACACATATACAGCCAGATTATATTCTGAGTGCTATTACGATATGGGAAGACATTTCACATTGGGCTTTCTTGCAGACATAGTAATCTCAAACAAAACCTATCTGGGCGACCGTATCTCTACCATGCTCTATCTGCCGGCATTCCAGCCATCACCCCATAACTCAACTCTTCTTCTCAATAGTTACAGAGCTACCTCTTTCGCAGGAGTGGCAATTACGCCTATAGTGAAGTTCTCTGAGACTCTATACCTCCATATGCAGGGTGCCTATTTCATTCCACACCTTCAACTGACTGATGCCCGTGATGGTTTTGCAAATTTCACAGATCCTTTTCCAAAAGGAGCATTTCTGGGTAGTATGGCAATTGTATGGCAATCCCCTGTAGGCCCGATATCAATTTCGGGAACATATTACGAGAAAAATGATGTTAAATGGTATCCTCAGCTTAACATCGGATTCCTCATCTTTAAATCAAAAGCGCTGGCAAACTGAATATGAGTGCAAATCCCCTGAAAAAACTGGCCGGAGAGACTGTAATATATGGTTTCAGTACCATATTTGCCAGGATTGTAAACTTTATCATTTTCCCGATATACACCTACAAGTTAACCACCGAAAACTATGGGGTTGCGGCCGAATTTCTTGCCTATATTGCTATTCTTCAGGTTGTCCTTACATTAGGCCTTGAAACCGGTTGCTTCCGTTTTGCCAACAGCCGCAACCAACCTGATGATGTGTTTTCCAATGCCCTTATTACAACCGGGTTGTTGTCCTTATCCCTCCTTGTAACCCTCTCTCTCTTCTCTGAATCAATTTCAGCAATGCTAGGGTATCACGGTTTTAAAAGAGTGATAATTTATGTAGCAGGCATTCTGGCTCTGGACTCATTTACGGCAATTCTCTTTGCAAAGCTCCGGTACGAGAACCGTCCCGTAAAATTTGCAATTTTAAAGAGCATTAAAATCTCCTGTGAAATTATCTTCAATCTGGCACTTTTCTTTTTTATACCATCATATCTGGAGAGAAACCCCCACTCTTTTCTCGTTAATTTAATCTCTCCGACACCTGATTTCACATATATCCTTTTTGCTATATTTTTAAGCGCAATTGTCTCGGCCTTAACCTTTATCCCCGACATTTCAAAGTTAAGACTGCGATTTACTCCAAAATTGTGGAGAGAGATGATGCTCTACTCTCTGCCGATTATGATTGCAGGTCTTCCGGGAATTCTCAATGATTTTATTGACAGAATATTGTTCCGTTTCTTCAGTCCGCAGGGTAATGTGTGGGAGTCCGATCTTGGTATTTTTCAGGCAGGAGCTAAGGTGGCGACAATAATGATGCTGTTTATACAGATGTTTCGTTTTGCATCGGAACCATTCTTCTTTGCCAAAGAGCGGGATAAAGACTCTAAAGAGCTTTATGCCAAGATTATGCAGCATTTTACTGCTTTTGGAGTACTTATTTTTCTGGGAATAATGTTTTACCTGGATATCATAAGGTACATTGTAGGAAGAGATTTCAGAGAGGGGCTTTCAATTGTTCCGGTTATGCTTGCCTCTTACCTGGTGCTGGGCATAACTTTCAATGTATCTATGTGGTACAAACTGTCCGGCAAAACCAATTTTGCAATAATTATTACTTCTGCCGGCCTTCCGGTTACTCTTGCAATAAACATTCTGTTTATGCCTCTCTATTCATATCATGCGGCTGCATGGGCACACCTGGCCAGCTATGTGGTTATGCTTGTGCTCAGCATATACCTTGGCAACAAATACTACCCTATTCCATACAGGTGGAGCAGGGTTATTACATACATCCTAACCGGTGCAGCTCTCTATCTCATTGTACTTGTTATTCCGGAAACTAATACTACACTCAAATACTCTGTAAGAACACTACTGATAATCATTTACATATTTACCTACCTTAAACTGGAAAAAATATCATTATGGAGGTTAAAATCATAAACAGATCTAAGTTCCCTCTTCCCCAATACGCCACCAACCATTCGGCAGGGATGGATATAAGGGCAAACCTTGAAGAACCTGTTATCATCAGACCCCTGGAACGGTTTCTTGTTCCAACCGGACTCTACATTCAGCTGCCGGACGGTCATGAGGCCCAGATAAGACCAAGAAGCGGACTGGCAATCAAACACGGTATAGGAATTGTAAATGCGCCGGGAACCATTGATGCAGACTACAGAGGAGAAATAAGAATCATTCTTGTCAATCTGTCAAACGAACCATTTACCATTAATCCCGGTGAGAGAATTGCTCAGATGATTATTTCAAAGTATCAGAAGGCAGAGTGGCTGCTATGTGAGAGTCTTGACCAAAGTGAAAGGGGAGACGGAGGATTTGGTTCAACCGGAAGAGGATAATAAAATGATGACGATTCAACAGATATATAAACTCTTTTTAAAGAGTAACGGAGTCTCTACAGACAGTAGAAGTATTACATCCGGTTGTATGTTTATTGCCTTGAGAGGAGATAATTTCAACGGAAATGACTTTATTAAGCAGGCACTTGATTCAGGAGCCTCCTTTGCAATAACCGACGAAGATACTTTTACCGGAGACGAAAGGGTAATTTATGTAAAAGACTCTCTTACAACCTTGCAGGAGTTGGCCCGACATCACAGAAGAGAGCTTAACACTCCTCTGTTTGGCCTCACCGGCTCAAATGGAAAGACAACTACCAAGGAGCTTATCACCACGGTTTTATCTACAAAATTTAATGTGATTTCAACCTCCGGAAATCTCAATAATCATATTGGAGTACCTCTCACTGTTCTCAAAATTGATAAAAATACAGAAATCGCAATAATTGAAATGGGGGCAAGTGCTCCAGGAGATATTGCATTGCTATGCTCTATTTGTATGCCTGATGCAGGTCTTATAACAAATGTGGGCAAAGCACATCTGCTGGGCTTTGGTTCTTTTGAGGGAGTTATGAAAACCAAGGGAGAGCTTTATGACTTTCTTAATAACAGTGGGGGAACAGTACTCTTTAACAGCAGTAATGAACACCTTTCACGAATGGTCTCTCAAAGGGAAGGACTTCGTTCTGTAACATATGGCATGAATGAGCGGAGGGCAGAAGTGTTGAGGATATCTTCAGATCCTCATCTGCACCTCTCAATAGATGATGGAAAAATTGTTATTAAAACCAATTTAATAGGTGATTATAATGCAGATAACATCCTGGCAGCACTTGCTGTAGGAGAGTTTTACGGGACAGACCCTCTTGTCTCTGCGCGTGCAATTGAGAATTATATTCCAACCAACAATCGATCGCAGTTGGTTAACACAAAATATAACACTCTTGTTGTTGATGCTTATAATGCCAACCCTACAAGCATGAGGGCAGCTCTGGACAATTTTTTTAAGCTTAATCTCTCACCCATGGGTTTGATTATCGGAGACATGCTTGAGCTTGGAGAGTTCTCAGGCAATGAACACACTGCAATTCTCAGATATGTAGAAGAGTCATCTGCAGCATCTGTTTATTTTGTTGGAAAAGAGTTTATGTCAGCAGCAGAACAAGGGGGTTTTAAGGCAAAGAATACACTGTTTTTCGAATCATCAATTAAACTAAGGGAGTATCTCGAATTTAACACTCCCAAAGGGATGACATTTCTTATAAAAGGATCGAGAGGAACCAGACTGGAGCGAGTTCTTGATGTTTTGTAGAGCCCTCTTCTACCTTATTCTGGCTCCCACATTAATAAATGTAAGGCGGGCAAAAGAGAGAAAGAAATAGAGAACAATGCTGCCTTTAAAGATTGAGTTAATATCTCTCTTACAAAGAGTGTCATCTCTTTTTATCCCTTTTCTCATAGACCAGAAATCTCTGTGAGCTCTTCGTACCGCAAGGGTAAAATCTCTTTTCCCCTGAATAAGGTAGAGTAATGCAGAGAGATTATCCAATATCATTCTTAAAGTAATGGTTACAAACAGCCGTTTAGCCGGAATGTTTTTATACAGCATCAAAAGATTGTTCCTGTAATTGAGGTATAGTTTACCGGGCGAATTATTTGGAAGAGTTCCGCCCCCCACATGATAAACCTCCGAATCGGGTATAACCCACACCTGCCAGCCGTGAAGCTTTGCTCTCCAGCAAAGATCTATCTCCTCCATATGTGCAAAAAACATCTCATCAAACCCGTCCAGTGCTCTGAACAGAGATGACTTAATCATAAATGCTGCCCCGGAGGCCCAGAAGATCTCTCTCTCCTGGTTGTACTGTGCGCAGTCTTTTTCAATATTCGACAAAATTCTTCCCCGGCAAAAGGGATAACCCAAAATATCAATAAAACCACCACTTGCTCCGGCATACTCAAACATATCTCTTTCAAAAGCAGATTTTATCTTTGGCATGCATATTCCCATTAAAGGATTTTGTTCCATTGCATTTATCAGAGGAGTTATCCAGCCGTCGGTTACCTCTATGTCGGAGTTTAACAAGATATAGTATTGGGCATCAATATAGTTGAGAGCCCTGTTATACCCTCCGGTATAGCCGTAGTTTTCACCCAGATCTACAAGTGTAATCTGAGGATAGTTTGCTGACACCCACTCTCTGGATTCATCCTCCGAACCGTTATCGGCAACAACAATACTCACTCCCGGCAATGAGGAGTACAAGATAAGAGACGGCAAAAACCTTTCCAGGTAATGCTTTCCGTTCCAGTTTAGAATAACTATTGCAATTGAAGCCAACTCTTTTTTTGTGTAAAGTTAGTAAAAAAGAGCCCTAAAGATGGAATCTCATGCCAAGCTCGAATTTGAACTGCAGTGGCTGAGAGCTCCTTATGCTTAGTGGTTGGTTATTGTCGAAATAGTAGGCAAATGAAGGGTCGAAATACAAACCGGTTTTACTGTTTACAAAGAACTCGGCACCCATTCCTGCACTCAAAGACCACTGAACCCCATCTATAGACTGACCGTGTGATCTTTTTGTGCCGTTTTCAAAAATCTTATAATGTGCATACAAGCCCTTTTCGGCAGTAATACCCGAAGAGATGTAAAGTCTTAAATTTTCGTTCTGATAAAGATTACCGTACACAATTACAGGGATTCCAATGTAATGAAGTGTCTGCTGTGTCTGCCTGGTCTCCTCTCTGGAAAGGTCGTCATAATTGGAGAAGAGCATAGTGTAGTTAAGCCCCGAACCTACAGACAGGATTTTACTTAGCGGATACTGGAACTGTACCCCTACTGATACAGGCATCAGGAACTTAGTGTTGGAAATAACCTCCTGTGGTACGAATGCCTTCTGAACTGTTGAAACAACATCATTCATCTGGAAAGAGCTTCCGCTCTGACTCATCGCCAAAAGTGTAACCGAATTGCTTGCGGTAGATGGAGAAAAATTTGTAGCCATTGCTATAAGAGGCGTTCTACTTCTTCTTCCCGAGCGCTCTCTTGCCCTCTCTTCATACAGATACTCCTCTATTGTCTGTCGCTTCTCTGCCGGAGGAGCAACCTCTTTATCATCTTTCAGCTGTATCTCCTTTACCGGCTCTGCTAATGCAATACTCTCGCCCGGCTCTGATATTACTGTTGCTTTTTCAGCCTGTTTCTCTGCCAGAACCGGCCGCTCTGTACCTGAAGTAACTCTTTGCCTTGTTACACTCTTTTCAACCCTCCCCACAGGTTTGCTCTCTACTGTAACCTCGGACGGTTGCCATTTTTCAACAGAGGATTGCGAAGGAGTTTCTGCAATGTCTGTTCCGGGCAGCCGGGGCTCCTCTGTGAAATCTCTGTTAACTAAAAGCAGAAGCACCAGTGAGGCAGCTACTGCGGCAGTGGAAATAATTGCCCTTCTCATATACAGAGCTCTTAACCGTCTCCTGCGGTCAAGAGAAGAGGACAAAAGATTCCACGAATTGACATCGGGCACCTCCTGGTGGCCCTCCATCAATTGACGGACTCTCTTATCAAACTCTGTATTGTTCATATTACTCAATATCTCTCTCTTTAAGTCTCTCCTGAAGCCATACTCTTGCTCTGCTCAACTGCGACCTTGAACTCCCTTCGCTAATTCTCAACTCCTGTGCAATCTCCTGGTGATTATACCCCTCAATTGCAAAAAGGTTAAACACTGTACGAAAACCGGCCGGCATTGAGGCAATTAATCTTAGCAGTTCGCCGGATGATATGCTACCCAACACTTCACTGTCAACCGACACCTCCCGTTCTATGTCACTCAACTCCTGAGAGTACTTTAAAACATCACCCTTTCTGAGGTACATAAGGGCCGTGTTAACAAAAACCCTTCTCATCCAACCCTCTAAAGACCCGGTTCCGTTATAGCTTCCAATTTTTTCAAATACTGTAATGAACCCATCGTGAAGGATATCCTTTGCCCTCTCTCTGTTACCCACATACCGCATACACAGGGATAACATCTTTGGAGAGTAAAGCTCATAGAGAACACGCTGTGCTCTTTGATCCTGCTTTAAACAAGCGCGCAACAACTCTTTCTCGCTGAGAATATCCGGCTTTGATGTAATCATTCACAGTAATTATAAGATGCAAAATAGCAATATTTCGCTGCACCAACAATAAAAAGATTTCAACAATCCGCAGAACATTGGATTGATATTTGCAAAGGTAGGAAAATAATTACCTTTGTGTTAACATAACTACTACATAAATGTACAGATACAGCAGGGTTTTACTCATTTTTCTGATGCTCTTGTCTCTCTCAACCGTTGTTGGTCAGAACGGCTCTTTCAAGGCACTTCCAACCTATCTTGAGGCGCTTAAAAACTTCAATTCGGGAAACCTTGAGGTTGCCCTTAAACAGTTTAAAGAGGCACTGGCGGCAGATCCGGGAAACGATGCTGCAGATTTTTACATTGCCAACATCTACATTCAATCAGATAATCTTACCAAGGCAAGACAACACATCCTCTCTGCAATAAAAAAAGACCCTTCAAATGTATGGTACAGACTCCGTCTTGCCGATATTTACAGATACTCCGGCAAAAACAGAGAAGCCATTGAAGTTTATAACCAGCTTAGGAGAGAGTTCCCCGACAGAAGTGAACTTTTTGACGGACTTATCCAACTATACATACAGCAGAAAGATTATGCAAGTGCCCGAGAGGTGCTTGAAGAGATTGAGAAGAATATCGGAGTTAATGAAGGGACCACGCTCACTCGTTTTAACCTGCTGATTTTCGAAGGAAAACAACAGGAGGCAATCAAATATCTGCGTCAGTTCGATTCTCTGGTATCCTCTCCCCGTATAGCGACAATCATTGGAGACAACTACGCAATGGAGGATAACAACCAGTTGGCGGAGACTTACTACCTTAAAGCACTGTCAATGGATCCCGGCTATATACCTGCAAGTTTCGGATTGGGAGAGATTCACAGGATAAGAAGTGAATTTGGTCTCTACTTCGAGAGGATTAACCCGTTTTTAATCAGTCCCGATATAGATGAGGCAATGAAGGTAGATTATATGAGGCAAATCCTTACAAACAGCCGTTTTGTGCAGACTTTCCTTCCTCAGGTTGACACAATGATGCAGAATCTTTACAGATCTCAACCCACACATCCCGAAACCTCTTATCTGTACTCCCTCTTCCTTGCCCAAACCGGAGAGACCTTAAAGGCCGCTGATATATTACTGGCTAATCTAAACAGATACCCTGAGGATAAGGAGGCACACCGTCAATACCTTTCGCTTATATACTATCTTGAAAAGTGGGATATTCTGGAAGAGAAGAGTGATGAAGCACTTAAAATTTTGGGTAATGATACCGATTTTATGCAGCTCAAAGGAATTGCCCGGCTGAGAATGAACAGGAGAGAAGATTCAATCGAAACCTTCAGGGAGATACTAAGGTACTCCAAAAAAGACAGCACAACTACAGTAAACACTCTTACCACTATAGCCGACCTCAGTTACCAGGCGGGAAGAGTAAGGGAAGCATTCAAATATTACAGAAAGGTACTTAAAAAGGAGCCGAGACATCTGCCTGCTCTTAATAATTATGCCTATTTTCTGTCTATTGAGGGGAAGAGTCTGCAAAAGGCGCTTCGTATGAGCAAGATTACAATAGAACACGAGCCGGACAATCCTACCTACCTGGATACATACGCATGGATTCTGCATAAACTTGGGAGAAATACCGAAGCCAAGGCAGCCCTTAAACACGCCATGGTATACGGAGGTAATGAAAACGCAGTTATTGTTGACCATTATGCAGAGGTACTGTTTGCCCTTAAAGAGTACGATCTTGCCTTTATTTACTGGAGTCAGGCAGATAAGCTCGATCCCTCACTGGGCATTGCAGAGAAAGCAGAAACAAGAAAAACACAGATGTCTCAAAGATGAAGCGTTTTCTGTCAATAATCTCTTTTGTTTTACTGCTGATGACAGATGTAATCAGTCAGGATATCTCCGAACACACCAGGCGAAGAGAGGAGATAGAGAGAGAGATTGCTTTTATTGACAAGCAACTGGCAGCCAACAGAACAAGGCAGCAGACCAGCACAAAGGAGCTGGCATTTATACAGAGGAAGATATCCAACAGAAAACGGCTGATAACCCAGATAGAGCAGGAGGTGAGATATATTAATGCACAATCGGCATCAAGAGAAAGAGAGATTGCGCGACTCACAGCCGAACTTGAGACTCTTAAAAAAAATTACAACCATCTTATTTACAACGCGTATAAATACAGAGACAAATCGGTATGGATCCTCTATGTGCTTGCAAGTAAAAATATTGAACAGGGTTACAGAAGGTGGGGCTACCTTAAGAGCTACTCCCAGGCAATAAAAAATAATGCCAGTGAAATCAATGAAAAGAGTGCAAAGCTGACTGAAGAGATTCTCAAACTTGCACAAAACCGCACCTCCTCAATAAGAATGAAGGCACAGCGCGAAGAGGAGACCAGGACTCTGGAGAGAGATGAAAAAAGAGAGAGGGACTTAATGACACAACTCTCCCGCAGAGAGCGGGAGTTCCGTCAGCAACTCACAGAGAAAAGGCGGGAAATGGAGAGACTCAACCGCGAAATTGAGCGAATTCTTGCAGAGGCGGCGCGGCAGAGGAGGGACCCCGGTTACAGAGAGAGCGAAGCAGACCGGTTATTATCGGATAATTTTGAGAGCAACAAGGGAAGACTTCCGTGGCCGGTAAAAGAGGGTGTTATTATTGAGCATTTCGGACAGCATAACCACCCTGTTTTCAGAAACATCCAACTGCCTTTCAATAATGGTATAAATATCTCAACCACCCTCAACGCAGAGGTTCTGTCGGTATTTGACGGTGTGGTTAAACAGATTCTGGTCATGCCCGGATATAACCAGTGTGTGTTGATTCAACACGGTAACTTCTATACCTTCTACACCAAACTCGATAAGGTAAATGTAAAGAGCGGCGATGTAGTAAAGACAGGTCAAACTATAGGCACTCTTACAGAGAATGAGGGGAACTCAATAATACATTTCCAGTTGTGGAACGGAACCACAAAACAGAACCCCGAACATTGGATCTCCTCCCGCCGGGGAAGATAATAATCAATAAGTGAAGCTACTGCCTCCTATAAACTCTCTCATAACAGATGTTGGAGGAATCTGGCTTATTTCACCCGGCTGAAGCTCCTGTATGTAAGATAGAAATTTGAGAAGTCGAATACTTTCGGTTGAGGCAGGAGAGTTTGCAGGGATTCTTCTTAATAAAGGTTCGGCATAGTACTTAAGAAGCGGCAGTTCGTATATGAGTGCAGAGTTGAACATTACATCTGCATTCTCCTGAAAAGGGAAAATATTGTTAAGTTCTCCCCTTCTTACACTAGACCAAAGCATAATGGTCTTATCGGGCGATATGCCCCTGAACTGGGAATCTCTCACCATTCTTCTTATCAGACGGCTGTCGGAAGTTGAAATATTGTTGTTCTCGTCCAGGGACAAAGAGGTTAGTGCGGATGCATATATTTTAAAGATTCTGTCGCTCTCAATATGTGATGTAAGAAGTGGATTAAGGCCGTGTATCCCCTCCATTATCAGTATGTCCTTCTCATCAAGCACCAGCTTCCTGCCGTTAAACACTCTTTTTCCCTCAGCAAAATCGAACTTTGGAAGAGATATCTCTTTACCTGCAAACAGATCATTAAGCTGCTCATTTAAAAAATCTACATCCAGTGCTCCCAGTACTTCAAAATCGAAGTTGCCATCTTTGTCTCTCGGGGTCTTCTCCCTGTCGACAAAATAGTTATCCATCTCAATTATTACAGGATTCAAACCTAGTACCTTTGTCTGAAGAGCTACTCTCTTGGAGGTTGTTGTCTTACCGCTGCTGGATGGACCGGCAATAAGAACCAGTTTTACCTTATCTCTTCTCTTGTATATCTCGTCCGCTATCAGTGCATACTTTCTCTCGTGCAGTGCCTCGGAGATCTTAATGAGATCTCCGGCTTTGCCTTCGATAATTGCATGGTTCAAAGAGCCCACACCTCTTACTCCCAAAATACTGCACCAGTCTGAATGCTCTTTGAAAACATCAAATAATTTGTACTGATATGGCGTATGAATTATTTCATATGGCGAATTAATTGAAGGCGATCTTACCAGCATTCCTCTTCCAAAAGATTCAAGATCCCAGGAAGAGAGTACCCCTGTGGAAGCTACCAGCGGCCCGTAGAAGTGGTCGGGATATCCGTCAAGAAAATAGACTGTGGTAAAGAATTTACCCCTCAGTTGGTGCAGAAACGCCTTTTCACTTCTGTTGTTGGCCCTGAACATCTTCACCGCCTCCTCCGTGCGTATTTTCTGTCTTGTAAATGGCAGATCTCTCTTTATCAACCCCGTCATATTCTCCTTAATGGTCAAAACCTCATCCTCACTTAATACTACCGGTCTGGGTGTTCCGTCTTCTTCCGGCTGAAGATGGCGGATCTCTGCATACATTCCATTTTGAAGGTTGTAGTCGATTACCAGCGAATAACCTGGATACAACTCAGCAACTGACTTCTGAAGCACAAAGTTAAGAGAGCGGATATAGGTTCTTGCTCCGTCGGGATGGCTATAGTCAATAAATTTTACGCTATGAGGTATATATAGCTGGAATGCAAGCTCTTTAAGCTGGTTATCAACTATTGCTGCAAGAGTAGGCCACCTGAGATTAACTCCGCACTGCAGGGCAAATTCACCTAAAGTTATACCCGGCTGGCAATTAAATGTTTTGTTGAGATTCTCGCAATATACCTTAATCATAATAGAACATGTAAGAGATTAAACCTTAAAATTAGTAAATTTAGAGGTATTTCCCCGTATATGAACGGCAATTTTGCCGTATCATCTCCGGTGTTCCTTCAGCAATTATCTCTCCCCCCTTCTCTCCCCCGTCGGGCCCCATATCAATTATGTAATCAACGCTGCGTAAAACATCCAGATTATGCTCTATGATAAGAACTGTATTCCCCTGATTAACTATTTTCTGTAGCACATCCAGCAGAACTCTTACATCTTCGAAGTGAAGACCGGTTGTGGGCTCATCAAGAATGTAAAAAGAGTTGCCTGTAGCCCTTTTCGAGAGCTCGGTTGCCAGTTTCACTCTTTGACTCTCTCCTCCGCTGAGAGTTGTAGAGGGCTGTCCCAGTTTTACATATCCAAGCCCAACCTGCTCCATTGCTTTTATTTTCTGGACTATTGAGGGAATGTGTTCAAAAAACAGAAGTGCCTGTGATACGGTCATATCCAACACATCGTATATCGACTTCCCTTTGTACTTAACAGCCAGTGTATCTGCCATATACCTCTTGCCATTGCACTCTCTGCAGTGGACATGAACAGGCGGCAGAAAATTCATCTCTATCATCTCAAGACCTGCTCCGCGGCAACTTTCACAACGCCCCCCCTTAACATTAAAGGAGAATCTGCCCGCTTTAAAGCCCCTTATCTTGGCATCGTTGGTCTCTGCAAATAACTTCCTGATATCTGCAAAGACATTTGTGTAAGTTGCCGGATTACTCCTGGGTGTTCTGCCTATGGGTGACTGGTCTATCTCAATAAGTTTATCAATATTTTCCAGTCCCTTAATCTCTTTAAAGGGCAGAGGTCTGTAAAGAGAGCCGTAGAAATGCCGGCTTAACACAGGCATAAGTGTCTCATTTATCAATGACGATTTACCGCTTCCGCTCACACCGCTTACACCCACCAAAACACCCAATGGTATCTTCAGTTGTGGTTCTTTGAGATTGTTTCCCGATGCGCCTGTAAGTTCCAAAAACTTACCATTACCCTCTCTTCTCGATACAGGAGGGTTTATCTTCTTAATCCCGGATATATAATCGAGGGTGAGGGAGTTGTATTTCTCAATCTCACTCTCTGACATCTCTAAAATATCGTCCGGTTTACCCGAGAAGAGTATCCTGCCTCCCTTCTCACCCGCACCAGGCCCCATGTCAATGAGCCAGTCGGCAGAGGTTATCATCTGCTGGTCGTGCTCCACAACCAGAACCGAGTTTCCCTCATCTCTAAGCTTCTGAAGTGAATGAATAAGCTTGATATTGTCTCTCTGGTGAAGACCTATACTGGGCTCGTCAAGAATATAGAGCACATTAACCAGTTTAGAGCCGATTTGAGTTGCAAGACGGATACGCTGACTTTCACCTCCGCTTAACGATCTGGTACTTCTGTCAAGTGAGAGATAATTAAGCCCTACATCCTTCAGAAACCCAATTCTGTCGTTCAGCTCTTTTATAATGTCCCCTGCAATTGTCATCTCCCTTTGATTCATTACACCGTTAAGACCGGCAACCCAGTCCGACAACCTGTCCATATCCATTGAAGAGACCTCTGCTATGCTCTTTCCGTCAATCCTGAACGCCAGAGCCTCTTCTTTCAATCTTGTGCCATCACATACAGGACAAACCATCTCCTCAATGAACTGCTCTTTTTTCTGCAAAAGATCGTCACTGTCTCTGTCGCTCTGCTCAATCATCGAAATAACTCCGGCAAAGCTCATCATATGGCCGGAAGAGTTTCTTATAACCCTTATCAGCTCATCCGATCCGTAGATGATAAGATTAAGGGCCTCTTCTGGTATCTCCTTTATTGCATCATTCAAAGAGAACTCATACTTCTTGGCAACTCCTTCAAGCTGAGCAAACAAGAGAGTGTCCCTTTTTGCTCCTATGGGTAATATCCCTCCGGCTGCTATTGACCTTGTATTATCGGGGATAATCTTGGATAAATCGGCCTTTGAAATCATACCAAGTCCTTTACAATGTGAACAAGCCCCCTGCGGAGAGTTAAACGAAAAGGTATGGGGAGCCGGTTCGGGATATGATATTCCACTTTCGGGACACATCAGATTTTTACTAAGATAACTTATATCACCATCCACCGGATCGAGGAGTGCAATTGTTCCTTTACCGTGATAAAGTGCAGTAAAAACCGATTCCCTGATCCTCTTCTCGTCTCCCGGTTTTGGAAGTAACTTGTCTATAACCAGCTCTATAAAATGCGGCTTATACCTGTCTAAGGGTTTAATAGCAGCCAGGTCATAAATCTCTCCGTCAACCCTTATCTGGTAAAACCCTTTTTTGACAAGTCCGTCAAAGAGGTCTCTGTAATGCCCCTTCCTGCCCTTAACCAGTGGTGCTAAAAGAATTGCTTTTCTGTTTTCATGCTCTTTTATAATATAAAAGACAATCTGTTCATCGGTAAACTTCACCATCTCCTTACCGGTCACAGGAGAGTATGCCCTGGAAGTACGGGCATACAGCAGACGGAGAAAGTCATAAATCTCAGTAATTGTACCCACGGTTGACCTGGGGTTTTTTCCTGTTGTCTTCTGCTCGATTGCAATTATTGGACTTAACCCTGTAACAGAATCAACATCAGGCCTCTCAAGAACTCCCATAAACTGTCTGGCGTAAGCTGATAGGGTATCCATGTATCTCCTTTGCCCCTCAGCAAAGATGGTATCAAATGCAAGCGATGACTTACCGCTTCCGCTAAGCCCGGTAATAACAACCAGTTTACTGGATGGTATTGTTACATCTGTGTTTTGCAGGTTGTTTACCCTTGCACCCTTTACCTCAATGCTCATCGGTTATCTCTCCCTGAACCCCTTCTCGGGCACCAGTACTGTATAGGTTCTGCGTTGTCTGTTTTCCATCTTATTGGATCTTATCCACTGATTATACATCTTAAGCAACTTAAAGTTTGTTCCATGCTCTGCAGCAAAGTCGCTCCAATTATTGATTGTTCCGCTAACCTTCACCTCAGTGTATTTGAGCGGCGGAAACAGATCTTCTTTACTAAGATTAAAACCGTATCTGGAGGGGTCGCTCAAAATTGTTTTAAATGCAAGTGCTCTGAATACATATCTGCCTGTCTCCTCTACAAACTGTGTGTAGTAATAGTTCTCCTGGGTCTGAATGTTCATCCTGTATCTCACATTGCTGAACCCGGTATTGAACGAAGCAGCAGCCATTGTCCACGACCCGAATTCATTTTTTGCCTTTTTGAAATAGGCAGCAGCAGCTCTTGTAGATTTTTCAATATTGTACCGTTCATCAACCTCACTGTCAACCACCAATCCGTACTCTCTTGCTGTTGCCGCAAGAAATTGCCAGTATCCTGCTGCATTTGCAGGTGACACAAGTGGCTGCAACGAACTCTCGGCAATGCATAAGAAGTAAAAGTCTTCGGGAACACCCTCCTGTGCAAGTATCTCCTTAATCTGCGGTCCGTAACGGTTATCCAGCTGCATTATGTAAATCATGGTTCCGTGCAGGTATGACAGCGAAGTAACCTCTCTCTGCAGAGACTCCCTGACATCGAAATAGTGCAGAGGCACCTCCTCACCGGCAAAAGATATTGCAGTTGGTATGGGAGGTAGTTTAATATCCTGCACAAATGTGCTGTTGTTATCAAAAACCGGCTGGTTATCAACTGAATTTGCATTCGAACAGAAGGTAAGCAAGGGTATTATTACCAGAAATAAGCGTATTCTTGTATTCATATTATAAGTCATCTCTTTTAAGTATCTCTATTCGTAACGGAGAAAAGGGTTTGTGCTAAGCTCGTTAGCTATTGTTGTGGATGGCCCGTGTCCAGGATAAACAGTATAGTCACTCCCCAGCTTTATAAGCTTGTCTAAAAGACTCTCCATCAGCTGGTCGTAGTCGCCTCCGGGCAGATCGGTTCTTCCAATGCTTCCTGCAAACAGAGCATCTCCGGTTATTACAAATCTCTCCCTGTCATTGTAAAATGATACTCCGCCTCTTGTATGGCCGGGCGTATACAACACTTTCAGGTACGAGTTGCCAAACTCAAGAAGGTCTCCGTCATTAAGGTCACATGTGTCAACGGGGGGTTGCTCCATTGTATACCCAAACATATTGCTGTACTGCAGGGCTCTCTCTAGATGTGCCTTGTCTCCCGGATGTATGTATGTCTTTATGTTCCATTTTGAGGCAACAAATGCATTGCCCATAATATGATCGAAATGCCCGTGAGTATTGAGAAGCATAACAGGTTTAAGCATGTTCTCTTCAATAAACTTCACCAGTCTCTCTTTTTCGTTTGGCGTATAACAACCCGGATCTACTATGACACACTCTTTTGTATCATCCCATAAAACATAGGTGCACTCCCTGAGATCGTTAAAATAAAAGGTTTTAATCTGCATCTGTTATCTTTTTTTTGTTTTAATATCTACTCTTCCACTCCGCTTAACATTGGAACAAATCTGAAGTCACCATGTTCACTTGTCCTGTACTCATCCTGTGACAATCTGTCAACAACCATCATGCTCTGCACTCCTGTACCCACCGGAACAACCATTCTGCCACCTACAGCAAGTTGTAAAAGCAGCTCTCCCGGAACTTCCGGAGCACCACAAGTAATTAAAATTCCTTTAAATGGGGCAAATGCCGGTAGTCCGGCAAATCCGTCTCCGTAGAAAATGAGAGGTGTGTGATAATCTAAACGGGTGAGATTCTTTTGAGCCAGCAAGTACAGTGACTTCTGTCTCTCTATACTGTAAACCCTGTAGCTCATCTCTGCCAGTACTGCAGTCTGATATGCACATCCTGTTCCTATCTCAAGCACCTTGTCGAACTTAGATAATTTTTCGCTTAAAAGGTGGGTCTGCATTGCTACTGTATAGGGCTGCGAAATAGTCTGCCTGTATCCTATTGGAAGAGGTTTATCCTGATAGGCCAGATAGTCAAGACCATGTTCAACAAACATATGCCTTGGAACTCTGTACATTGCATCGATAACTGCGGTATTGAATCCGAATTTTTTTTGCAGCTGGTTCAGAAGCTGCTTTCGTCTCCCTTTGTGTTGTAAAGAATCAAACATTGGGCAAAATTACTAAAAGATTTTCTTAATTTTGTTCCTGCACAAAGCTTATAAAGCCCTAATTATTTATTATTATGCATATAGCAATAGCAGGAAACATCGGGAGTGGCAAAACCACTTTAACCAGATTGTTGTCAAAACATTATAATTGGCATGCCAAGTACGAGGCAGTTGACGACAATCCATACCTTGCAGATTTTTACAACGATATGCAGAGGTGGTCTTTTAATCTTCAGATTTATTTCCTGCAGGAGAGGTTCAAGGGGATAGTTGAAATTGAGAGGGAGAGGTACGATGTGGTTCAGGATAGAACAATATACGAAGATGCGCGCATTTTTGCTCCCAATCTGCACAGTATGGGGCTGATGAGTTCGCGTGATTTCGAAAACTACAACTCTCTGTTCAATCTGATGCTGTCACTTGTAAAGCCTCCCGATCTGCTTATCTATCTGCGCTCTTCCATCCCCAATCTGGTATCACAAATCCATAAAAGGGGCAGAGATTACGAGAGCGGTATCCGCATTGATTACCTTTCGGGGCTTAATGAGCGTTACGAAAAATGGATAACGGAATATAAAGATGGTAAGGTGCTGATTGTTGATGTCGATGAGATAAAATACGAAGACCGTACAGAGGATCTGCGGGCAGTAATAGACCGCGTTGATGCACAACTGCACGGACTTTTTTAATTCTGCCGTTTTAGTTTATCTCTCCCGCTTTAAACTGCCTTACCGCCTCTCCAAGGGCCTCCCAGTAACCTTCAGTCCTGTTTACTCCTTCCAGCGAGAACATACAAATTCCGGTTGATCCCCCGTCAATTGCATATTTGAAGAACTCCGGTATTCTCTCTTTTGGAACGTGAGCCACAAAGAGTCCCGAACAGAGCAGTGCATCGTTCCCTGCCTCTTTCAGTGCCTCCACACCCTCTCTTGTAGCCACCTCAACCATATAATCTTCCCAATTGTAGAATTTATGATAAATCATAGGGAAAATTATGTCTATATGTCTGAAGTTGGCCCAGTCCTGTCTTACCAGCTTCTTAGACTCCTCCGGTGAAGCAAATACTGCAGCACTGGCTACTTTGTTGTTTAGCTTAATCTCTTTGCAAAGTTCACTGGCAAAATTTGCAAGTACATCCCACCTGTATTGCATCCACTGCTCATTAGAAGTGGGGTCCTCAAGGTCCATCGGGTCTGTGCCCCATTTCTCCTTGAAATTGGTTCGGCATACATCACAATAGCAGAAGTCCCACAGAGGATATACTTTATCCTGGAAAACTCCTCTCGATTTGTGAAGTCCGTAAGGGAGTATTGCATCGGGATATCTAATGAAATCGAGATGAATTCCTGCCAGGCCGTCAATCTCTGCAAGCTCTCTCACTCTCTCTTTCATATACTCCAGCGGCTCGGGACGAGACGGGCATAACCAGCGGTAATGCTCGCGGTTGTAGAGCTTTATGTCGAGGCACGATTCGCCCTGAGCATTAACCTGATACCATTCCGGATGGGCGTTTCTCAGGCTTTTCTCAGTTCTGTTGGTTGTCCATATCCAGGCGTGGAGTTCAATGTTATGTCTCTGAGCATATATCAGAGCTGTCCTGATAATTTCAAGGGCGGCACTATCCCTGAAGGCCGTACTGTCTCCCAGAACCTCCGGATAACCTCCGTGACACTCCAGAATAATTGCATCAATACCTGCTTTGGCAGCATTTGAAAAGTAGTGCTCCCACTCGGTTTCGTCCATGGTTGTTTTACCTGACATCCATGCCCACACTTTTTTTGAATAATCTTCCTTACAGGTCTCTTTGCCCGAACAACCCGTAAATAATCCCGTAGCCAAAGCCACAAGAATAAATGTGAGTAATTTCATCTTCATATATTTAAGTTTTGGTTTGACTCCTATTTAAGCAACCCTGTATGCTCGCGTATCTCCTGCTTTGCCTGCTTCCATCTTGGAATGTCAATTTTTGGCCCTATCACCTCAACCACTTTTGCGGCAACAATCGATCCCACATCACCGCACTCTTTAAGAGAGAGTCCCTGTGAATGGGCAAAAAGGAAACCGGCCGCATAAATATCTCCCGCTCCTGTTGCATCCTTTGTATCGGCAGGCCACGCCTCTATGTAGTGGTATTCGCTGCCGCTTTTAACCATTGAGCCATCCTTACCTATCTTTACAACTGCAATGTTGCAGATTTTTGCAATTTCGTCAAGTGCCTCTCGCGGAGGTCTGTTTGCAAACACCTGCGCCTCTGTTTCATTGGCAAATACAATATCGACATAGTTCTCAATTATATCGTGCAGAAAGGTGAGATTACTTTCAACCACATTGTAGCTGGCCATGTCTATTGAGATAATCATACCGGCCTCTTTTGCCAACTCCACTGCACGACGGACAAGATCTTGATTCTGCACCAGATAACCCTCTATATGGAAATAGTCATACCCTGAAAACTGCTCTTTGCACAGATCTTCGGGTACAAGCTCAATAGCCGCACCAAGATATACCGCAAATGTCCTTTCGGCATTTGGAGCGGTTATAAAAACCATGGCTCTGCCCGATGCTGCCTTACCTGTCAGCAAAGTTGATTTAATACCGTTTCTGGTTTGGTCCGATTTAAAAAGAGCCCCAAGTTCGTCCACTCCAACCTTACCGATAAATGCAGAGGGCATACCCAGAACTGCAGTAGCTGTTATTGTGTTGGCTGCTGAACCTCCTGCTACATACTGTACCCCCAGTGGCTTCAGTATTTGCCATATCTTCTCTCCCTTCTCTCTGTCCACATGTTGCATGCTGCCTTTTGGCAGGTGAAACTGCTGCAGCAGGGCATCACTCTCCAGCACTGCAAGAATATCTGTTAAGGCGTTTCCAATTCCTAGTATCGATTTCACTTTCTATTATTTTTTGTGCTATGTTTAAACAGTGGTACAAATCTCAATGGCTTTTTTTGCCAGTATCTCCATAGGGTTTACCATGTCAATGTTAATATCCCTCCGGTTGAGGACAATCGGTATCTCGGTACACCCGGCTATTATCACACCGGCTCCCCTCTTCTCAAGCAAACCGGCCGCCTCTTTAAGCAGCTGTTTGGGCTCTCTTTTATACCCTGCTTTCACCCCTCTCTTTCCGTAAACTGCCTCCATTACCAATCCTTTCTGCTCTGCAGGTGTGGGTAATACCACCTCAATACCCAGACTCTCAAGCTCTTTCTGATAAAGCCCCGTTTTTACAGTCCCCGTGGTTGCAAGTATTCCTGCCTTCTTTAATGAACTGTTATGGATATGTTGGCAGGTTAATGAAATCATGTTAAGTACAGGCAGTTTACAGCTCTCTCCTATCTGTCCGATGTAATAGTGTGCCGTATTACAGGGCATTAGCACAAAGCTTGCACCTGCACTCTCCAGGAGCTTCATCCCTTTTACAAGATATGGCAGAGGAGATTCCTGTTTTTCAACAAGATGAAGGGTTCGGTCGGGAATTTGAGGATAATTATATATTATTACCGGAATATGATCCTGGTCTCTCTTTACTCTTGTATTTTTTATAATAAGATTAAACAGATAAGATGTAGCTTCGGGGCCCATCCCTCCCAGAATGCCTATTGTCTTGGAATTTTTCATCCTTACAAAGTTCATATTTTTTTGTAGGTTTGCAAAAATTTCCGATAGATGAAAATCTGTTACACTCTGGACGATTTCCTCAGTTTTCGCTCCACTCTGCTCAAAGATTACAGTATTGGATTTGTACCTACGATGGGTGCTCTTCATGTTGGTCATTTATCTCTGGTAGATAGGGCTTTAAAGGAGACAGAATGTGTTGTGGTGAGTATATTTGTTAATCCCACTCAGTTTAACAACAGGGAGGATCTGGAAAAATATCCGCGATGCATTGAAGAGGATTGTAAAAAATTGGAGAGCTCCGGAGCCACAGTAGTCTTTATCCCGGAAATAAGGGATATTTACCCTGTTGAAGACACCCGGATTTTTGATCTTGGCGGGTTGGACTCTTCAGGAGAGGGTCCGCACAGGCCGGGGCATTTTAACGGTGTCGCACAGGTTGTAACACGGCTATTTGATATTGTGCAACCACATAAGGCCTGTTTTGGAGAGAAAGACTTTCAGCAGCTTGCTATAATAAAGCACTTTACACAAAAGCTGGGTTATAAGACAGATATTGTACCCTGTCCCACTATACGGGAGAGTGACGGACTGGCCATGAGCTCCAGGAATATGTTGCTTACACCTCAACACAGGGCAGCGGCCGGGCGTATATATCAAACTCTTAAAGAGGCATCCGGAATGGTTACGGCACACAATTTGTCCACAAACAGACTCTCTCCTTCACTGTTGGAAGAGTGGGTTATATTGCAGATTGACAAAGATCCGCTTTTAAAAACAGAATATGCCGAGCTGGTGAATGCAATAAATCTCAAAAAAATTACCCGGTGGGGCCAGGCAGAGAGTGTGCAGTTATGTACTGCAGTGTATGCAGGAGATGTAAGACTAATTGATAATATAAAAATAAGGTGAGATGTTGCTTGAGATAATGAAGTCTAAGATTCACAGAGCTCGTGTAACCGAGGCCAATCTAAACTATATTGGCAGTATTACCATAGATGAAGACCTCATTGATGCTGCGGGATTGTATTCAAATGAAAAGGTTTCGGTGGTTAACATAAACAATGGGGAGAGAATTGAAACTTATGTAATTAGAGGTCAAAGAGGTAGCGGAAAAATCGGGATCAACGGCGCAGCTGCTCACAAATTCTCTGTAGGAGATCTTATAATTATTATGGCGTATGCACATATGACACCCCGGGAGGCACTTGAATTTAAACCATCCGTTATATTCCCGGATTCAAATACAAACAGAGAGGTTCAATAATAACCAATGAAAAAGGGCAATCTATATCAGATTTTTAAATACCTGCTTCTATTTACAACAGCAGCTCTCCTGCTTTGGTTTTCCTTCAGGGAGGTTAAATGGGAAGACTTCTCTGTAGGCCTGAAAAGTACCGATTACCGCTGGGTTTTACTCTCAATGCTGATAAGCATTGCTGCGTTCTGGATAAGAGGTCTCAGATGGAGGATGATAATGATGCCATTGGGGGTAAAGATAAAAAGGAGAGACACCTGGAACGGGGTTAACATAGGATATATAACCAATTTTGCAGTTCCAAGGGCCGGAGAACTTGCGCGGTGCGGCGTTATTACAAAAAGAACCGGCCTCTCTTTTGAAAAGGTTGCCGGAACAGTTGTTCTCGAAAGGGCTGTAGATTTACTCTCTATTCTCATTACATTTTTAATAATTGTTGTATTCCGTTGGGACAGATTTGGTAATTTCTTTAGCAAACACATTTTTTCTGCAATGGGAGAACGCTTTTCAAACGGCATTGCTATTGTCCTTTTTGCCATACTCTTCACCTTTATTCTATTCTTTTACATTGTTTATACCTACAGGAAACGGCACAGGTTTTTCGGAAAAATTTCGGAAATTGTCAAGGGTATACTTACCGGACTAGTCTCAGGGTTCAGAATGCCTCAAAAGTGGCTCTTTCTACTCTATACAGTTTTAATTTCATTCTGTTACTGGCTCATGAGCTACACAGCAATTCTGGCATTCCCCGCACTCTCTCAGCTAAATGGTACCGATGCTCTTTTTCTGATGGTAGCAGGCGGTTTCGGATGGGTTGTTCCGGTACAGGGAGGGATAGGTGCATATCACATAATAGTATCTATAGCCCTTGCTACCATATATGGTATTGATCAGACAACAGGAGTTGTTTTTGCAACAATATCTCACGGTGCACAATCAATAACCATGTTGCTCTGCGGAACACTCTCTTTTATCAGCTTTTCTCTGTCAAAAAGAGCATTGCCTTAGTCATGTTTTTTTACTACTTTTGCACCGGTAAAAATGATGAACAACTCAAATGTCTCATACCCTTACCGGTTAAGGTTTGCAGCAGTCAGGTATCTGCTGCTCTTTTTGCTCTCCAGTATTACACTGTCACACACTTTTGGACAGTCACTTCCCCGTGACCTGGATATCTATCTTATTATCTCCTCCTTTAACCCCGACACAAAAAGAGCAACCGACTTCATTACAGAATTTGAGTCTGCCCTTGGGGCTGATTATAACGAAAATGCGATAATTCTGGTGGAGGATCTCCGGGCAAATAACTTTAGTGAAGAGGCATGGATGTGGAGTGAGAGGGTAGAAAAAGTACTTGCCAAGTATAAAAACAACAAAGTAAGGGCTATAATTGCAATTGGACAGGAGGCGTGGGCTGCTCTTGTAGCACAAAAGGAGTTCCCTGAGGGTGTGCCGGTTTTTGGTGCTCACATAAGCTCAAACGGAATTGTATTGCCTAAGGGTGTGGTTGATCACACCTGGGAGGGACGTTGGTTAAATATGTCAAGAGCTGCCCGCAGAAAAGGCCCTTCCGGAGGGGTTGTCAATATATATCTTCCCAGAAAGACTGTTGAACTAATCCTGAGGTTTTTCCCCAACACCCGCAATATTGCCCTGCTCACAGACAATACCTATGGCGGAATCTTAATGAAAACTCTTTTCATCAAAGAGGCCGAAGGTATCCCCAACATTAACTTTTTGTACATAGACGGCCGGGAGTATTACTTTACAGAAATTAAAGAGAGAGTTAAAAGTCTGCCTGAGAACTCTGCACTTATAATCGGTACATGGAAAGTTAACCGCGATGGTCAGTACTATCTAAACAACACTCTTGAAGAGATTATAAGAACAAACCCCAATTTACCTGTCTTCTCAATGTCGGGTGCCGGCATAGGAGACGGAGCGATAGGAGGATATATACCCAGATATGGAGTTCACGCAAAAGAGATTGTTGGTCAGATAGAGAGTTATCACAGAGGTATAATCGACTCTGTAAGGTTTTTCCCTTCCGGCGGAGTTTACCATTTCGACCAGCGCGAGTTAAACAGATTATCTATTAAAAAGGAGCTGCTGCCCGAGGATAGTGTTGTCCTTGACAGAGAAGACGAGCGGGTAAAACGGTACAGGAGGTACCTCTACATTGTGTCGTCTGTCTCAATATTTCTGCTTATGCTTATCGTTGGTCTGTTTATACTTTACGAAAAGAATAAAAAACTACGACACAAGCTGGAAATTAACAGAGAAGAGCTGATAGAGGCTAAGGAGAAGGCAGAAGAGAGTGACCGTCTTAAATCGGCATTCCTTGCAAATATGAGTCATGAGATAAGAACCCCCCTCAACTCAATTGTAGGTTTCTCGAACCTCCTTATCTCTGATGAATTTTCTGAGGAAGAGCGAAAAGAGATGAATAAGGTTATAGCCCAAAACTCAAAGTTATTACTAACACTCATTACCGATATACTTGATATCTCGGGGCTTGAGACCGGCAAACTCAATTTTGTTTTCAAAACTACCGATTTGAACATATTGTGCCAACAGGTTTTTGCAACAATTCATCATATTAAAAAGCCCGCTGTCAATTACCGCTTTGAGCCCGAAAAAGATGGCCTGACAATTAATACCGATTCTCACCGGCTGTCTCAGGTGTTGCTCAATCTGCTTACCAACGCAAATAAATTTACCGAAAAGGGAGAGATAGTGCTAAAATATCAGCTTACCGATAACAACAAAAAAATATTGTTCTCTGTTACCGATACCGGGATTGGCATACCAAAAGAACAACACGATAAATTGTTTGAAAGGTTCGGGAAACTGGACACATTCCGTCAGGGAGCAGGACTTGGTCTTGCCATTTCAAAGCAGATTGTGACTCGTTTGGGCGGACGTATATGGATAGACTCCGATTATACCCGGGGTGCAAGATTTTTCTTTTCTCACCCGTTATAAATACCTATCTTTGCCCCCAACATTGTAGTTATGTCACTTTTAAGGGTAATTCTCTGCATTATATTTCCTCCGCTGGCGGTTGTCGATTACGGATGCGGTTCGGTGCTGATTGTATTTCTGCTTACACTTGCAGGATGGGTTCCGGGAGTAATTGCAGCTCTGATTATCGTTAACAGACGTTATAAATATTGAATCTAATTAAAGTTTTAAAAAAAATGAAGAACCATTTTAAAGTTTTTGTATTTGCAGCCATAACTCTTTTCCTGATGACAGGATGCGCCTCAATTGTAAGTAAAAGCTCATACCCTGTAAGTATCACAAGTGACCCCGACAATGCTTCGGTAATAATTACAGATAAGAGCGGCCGCGAAATCTTCATGGGTACCACACCTATGACCATAACTCTTAATGCAGGTGCCGGCTTCTTTGAAAGAGCCCATTATCAGGTACGATTCCAAAAGCCGGGTTATAATGATGCAATAATTCCGGTTACATTTTCGATTGATGGCTGGTATTTCGGCAATCTGCTTTTGGGCGGCGTTATAGGAATGCTAATCATCGATCCTGCCACCGGAGCAATGTGGAAACTCGACACCCCGTATTTACACGGAAAACTATACTCTCAGTTTGCCTCAGAAGAATTATCCCTCAGAATCAGAGACATCAATGATATTCCTGCCGAAATGAGAAAACATCTGGTACGGATAGAGTAGTACAAAACATGCATCTGCTGAGGTTTATAATAATAGCAGGCCTTTTTCTCTCATCCTGTATGGCTCCCGTTTCAAAAACTGAGACGCAGGAGAGATTTACGGTAATAAAGGTAATTGACGGAGATACATTTATAATTGACGACGGAAGCCCTAAGGGAGCCAGGGTCCGTTTGATAGGCATAGATGCCCCGGAAACGAGAAAAACCGGCAGAAAAGAGATTGGTTACTATGGAGCGGAGGCAAAGAGATACCTCGAGACTCTTATTCTTAAAAAACAGGTGGCTCTGGAGTACGATGTCAACAAATACGACAGGTATATGCGACTATTGGCATACGCCTATCTCTCAGACGGCACTTTCGTAAATGCACACCTGATTGATAATGGTTACGCAATGGTCATGACAGTACCCCCAAATGTAAAGCATAACGAGTTGTTCATAAAACTTCAACGAAATGCACGAGTCCGTAAAAGAGGGTTGTGGGGAAAAGAGTAGACTTATCTCAAAACCGTCTCCATTCTTCCATCTTTTAGAGTTCTGATAAGTTTTTTGCCATCATAAAAGATAAGATAATCACCTGCTTCATAAACCGCTCCCGGCAGAGTTGAAACCAATTGGTTTGTTTTACCCTCAAAGTCAATACGGTAAAGTTGTTTTAACACATCTCTGTAATAAAACCAGTTATCAATAAAGAACAGCGTATATCCAAGCGGATCTTCATTAAGTAACCTGGCCGGATTGGTATTGTTGTCAGCCACTCTGTATAAACCTTTAGGATACCTTTTTGTGTTATTATCATAGTATCCTCCCTCCTGGCTGTAAAATATTAAGCGTCTAGTATCACTTACAGCAAAATCTCCAACAATGCGGTTTACACTTAACAGTCTGGATATTTTCCTGTCCCTTCTGTTATAAACATACATTCCGCCAGACCGGTTATTCCCGCTAAAATTCTCCCAATATTTAGTGTAGGTGACAAAGTCTTCTGTGATAAACATGTTTGTTATTTCATCTTTTTCAACAAATACCCTCTCCATAGCCTTTGAGGGCTTAGTAACATCTATCTGATACAAAACATCGCCCAGGATAAAAAAGGCGATTCCTGTGTGATGAACTCTTAGGTAATGTGAGTTGATGTCAAAAAATTGTCTGTCCCTTCCATTGACACTTATTTTGTACAGGCCCTCCTTGCCAGTAAGCGGATTTTGGTTGATGTAATAGATGTTTGCACCTATCACATTGATTTGAGAGGGAATATCATGTGACAATCTCCTTCTGACAGTCCCGTCGTTATTCATTCTGTATAGTTTGAAAGAATCCTGAGGATTTGAGTAATAAATTACTCCGTCCAGGTGTGCTATATGCCCACCCTGTTTAAGGTTTGTGTTGGTGTTGCCCCACCTTTTCAGCAAATCAACCTGTGAACTCTGAGCAAAAATCCCGGTACAAAATACAAGGATTACAGTAACAGATAGTAAAGTTTTCATGGTATTGATTGTGTTAGTGTTATTACAATAATAACCGGAATACAACCAAATTTAATAAATATTTGTAAATAAACATGTATATCTTCTCATTATGATTTTTTTTATATAAATTTGATGAAACTAACCCTAATTTCTATTTATTATGGTAAATATCAGAACATTAATTCCTGTTCTTGTGGTTCTGGGTTTTTCTCAAGCCGTTTTTTGCCAAGATTTGTCAACTGAAACAAAGCCACCATGGAAACTTGTATGGCAGGATGAATTTGACGGTGAACAGATAGACAACACCAAATGGAACATCCTTATCCGCGAAACCAGCAAACACGATGAACTACAGTACTATGTGCCGGATGAGGTTTATATAAACAACGGTTGCCTTAGAATTAGGAGCAGGGTTAGAGATTACGGTAACAAGCACTATACCAGTGGGCGGCTTGACACAAAAGACAAGTTGTCTATTACTTACGGACGCATTGAGATTAGAGGCAAACTGCCTGTGGGGCAAGGATTATGGCCTGCCTATTGGCTATATCCCCAAAACCGGGACTGGTTGATGGAATACATTATGAAAGAGGCAGTAGCGGCAGGCAAAGAGAGGTCTATTCCGGAGCTTAGGCCATGGTATACCGAAATTGACATTATGGAGTTTCTGGGACACGAACCAAATGTAATCTATGCTACTTTTCATTACACTTCATTCAAAGGTGAGAGTCGCTCCTCCTCTTCAACTCACAGGGCGGATATTAATTACGGAGATGATTTTCACATATATACATTGGAGTGGGAACCGGACGAGCTAAGATGGTATCTGGATGGAGAGCTTATTCACTCTGCCAGGGAGGGTGTTCCGCACACCGATCATTTTCTTATAATTAATACTGCAATCGGAGGCACATGGCCGGGAAACCCTGATGAAACTACAATATTTCCACAGTTTCACGATATTGATTATGTAAGAGTATATAAAAGATAAACCTCAAATAAAACTATATCCAACAACTAAAACCAAAATTTAACTATGGAAAATTTAATTAACACTGTAAAGCTGTTTATTCTCAATCCTAAGGAGGCGTGGGAAGCAGAAAAAGAGAAAACGACTACCGTCACGACATTGTTTACCAGCTACATTCTTATCCTCGCTCTTATTCCGGCTGTGTGTTCATTCATCGGTTATGGCCTTATAGGAATAAGAATAGGTTTCCTTGGCAGAACGGCCAGTATTGCCTGGGGACTCAACAGTGCTTTAACATCCTATGTAAGCTCTGTTATTGGAATTTACATCAGCGCATGGGTAATACAGATGCTCTCATCTAAATTCGATTGCTCCGTAAAAATGGAAAAAGCTGTTGCTCTTGTGGGACTATCTTATATTCCTGCCTTTGTAGCCGGTCTGTTCAATCTTGTTCCTACCCTTTCAATTCTTGCTTTCCTTGGCTCTCTCTACTCTCTTTATGTCCTTTATATTGGATTTGTACCAATGACCGGAGTCTCCGAAAATAAAAAGAGTGCTTACTTTATAACCAGTCTGGTGGTTGTAATTTTGGTTTATATTGTCCTTGGGCTGGTTCTTGCTTCTCTTTTCACAGCTTTTGGGCTAAAAACTTTTGCATTCAGGTAAAAAAATTACCTGCTGTTTTTATAAATCCTTATTTGATAAAAGATAATTAATTTAAAAATTTATTAATTTGTAAGCAGTTTTGCTTACAATATGAAATCGGCTGAAGTTTGCTCCTGCAAAGGGTTTCAGAATTTTTTGAAAAAATATTATTGCGTTTTTCAAAAATATTATAACTTCGCAGCCGGTATGGAGAGACAATTTTTACAGATGCTATCAATTCTACTACTAGGGCTATTTATCCCTAATGGGGGCATCTTGTATAAAGTCGCTTAATAATGGATTTTGAAAATACAGGCTGCCCCCGAAAGGAGGTGGCCTTTTTTTATTTGGAATTTTATGGAAAAGTTATTTGTTTTTGACACAACACTGCGGGATGGTGAACAGGTGCCCGGTTGCCAGCTGAATACGATAGAGAAGATTGAGCTTGCAAAGGCACTGGAAGCCATGAAAGTAGATATCATTGAATGTGGGTTTCCCATCTCAAGTCCAGGAGATTTTAACTCCATTGTTGAAATCTCCAAAATCATTAAAGACTCTACAATTTGTGCTTTAACCCGGGCAGTTGAGAAAGATATTGATGTAGCAGCAGACTCTCTCCATTTTGCAAAGAGAAAGAGAATACACACCGGTATAGGAACATCCGATATGCATATCCTTCACAAGTTTAAGTCAAACAGGGAGGATATAATTAAAAGGGCTGTCAAATGCGTTAAATATGCCCGAAAGTTTGTGGATGATGTAGAGTTTTATGCCGAAGATGCCGGAAGAACAGAGAACGAATATCTGGCCAGGGTAATTGAAGCGGTAATTGCTGCCGGAGCAACGGTGGTAAACATTCCCGATACAACAGGATATTGCACCCCTTACGAGTATGGAGAAAAGATAAAATTTCTTGTTGATAATGTCACCAATATAGACAAAGCAATAATATCCACCCACTGCCATAACGATCTTGGAATGGCTACAGCCAATTCAATAGCCGGAATTATCAACGGAGCAAGGCAGGTTGAGGTAACAATAAACGGAATTGGCGAAAGAGCGGGCAACACAGCAATGGAGGAGGTAGTTATGGCAATTAAAAGCCGTAAAGACATACCAGTATATACCGACATTGAGACTAAAGCAATCTACAGAACATCACGACTGGTATCCACTCTAATGAGGATGCCTGTTCAGCCCAATAAAGCCATAGTTGGAAGAAATGCATTTGCACACTCCTCCGGCATACATCAGGACGGCGTTCTCAAAAACAGGGAGAGTTACGAAATAATTGATCCCTCGGATGTGGGTGTTAACGAATCTACCATTGCATTGACTGCCAGAAGCGGAAGGGCAGCGCTTAATCATCACTATAAAAGACTTGGTATTGAACTCTCCAATCAGGAGCTTGACGAAGCATACGACAAGTTCCTTAAGCTTGCCGATTGTAAAAAGGATATCAACGACGACGATCTGCATATAATTGTAGGAGTAACCCGTACCAAACAGAATCAAAGGATAAGAGTAAAGTTCCTTCAGGTTGTTTGCGGAAAGTCTTCTGTTCCTATGGCAACCGTAAAACTGGTGATTGACGGCGAAACCTGCACTGCCACAAGTTCGGGAAACGGCCCTATTGATGCCTGCTTCAATGCAATTAAATCTCTTGTACATCGTAAAATAACCCTTGAAGAGTTTCTGGTTCAGGCAATAACCAAAGGAAGTGACGATGTGGGCAAAGTACATGTACAAATAGAGAACAAGGGTAATACTTACTACGGATTCTCTGCCAATACCGATATAGTCACTGCCTCTGCCGAGGCGCTGGTTAACGCAATCTCAAAAATATTATAAAAGCTACCCATAACAGACAATATGCCAAAAACACTTTTTGATAAAATCTGGGAATCTCACATTGTAAAGGAGATAGAGGAAGGGCCATCGGTTCTGTATATTGACAGACACTTCATACATGAGGTAACAAGTCCGCAGGCATTTTCAGGTCTTGAGAGGCGTGGTCTTAAGGTATTCAGGCCAAAAAATACCTTTGCAACCTGTGATCACAATGTTCCCACAATTAATCAGCACCTTCCAATTGCAGACAGCACCTCTGCCCAACCCGTAAAACAGTTGGAGGAGAATACAAAGAGGTACGGCATTAAATATTTTCCGCTTGGAGATGAGGGTAATGGTGTAGTCCACATAATTGGCCCCGAACAGGGTATTACACAATGCGGGATGACAATTGTGTGCGGAGACAGTCACACCTCAACCCACGGCGCATTCGGTAACATTGCTTTTGGTATTGGCACAAGTGAAGTTGAGATGGTTCTGGCCTCTCAGACACTTTTACAAAGCAAGCCAAAGCAGATGCTGATAAAAATTGATGGCATTCCCGGGACGGGTGTCTGTGCCAAAGATATCATTCTGTATATAATATCACAGCTTGGCACATCGGGAGGTACCGGCTATTTTGTTGAGTTTGCCGGAGAGACAATAGATTCAATGACCATGGAGCAGAGGATGACAATTTGTAATATGAGTATTGAGATGGGTGCAAGAGGGGGTTTGATTGCCCCGGATGATATCACATATGAATACCTCAAAGGCAGGAACTACTCACCAAAGGGAGAGCAGTGGCATAACTCGGTCTCAAAATGGAAGCTTCTTAAAAGTGATCCGGGGTGTCAGTACCATGTGGTTCACTCTTTTGATATCTCCTCTTTAAATCCGATGATTACCTACGGAACCACTCCCGCAACGGCTGTCCCGGTTAACTCTGCCACCCCTTCCCAAAAAGTGGCGGATGAAGACCCGGGCATTAAAAGAGCTCTTGAATATATGGGCTTTAAAGCCGGAATGAACCTGATTGGTCTTCCTGTACAATATGTATTTCTGGGTAGCTGTACCAACGGCAGGATTGAAGATTTCCGCCTGTTCTCATCAATTGTAAAGGGAAGAAAGGGTGCAGCAGGTGTTACGGTCTGGCTGGTTCCGGGGTCAAAAATGGTAGAGCGACAAATTGAAGAGGAGGGAATTGGAGATATTTTGAGGGAAGCAGGTTTTGAGGTTCGTCAACCCGGTTGCTCGGCCTGTCTGGGAATGAATGAAGATAAGGTACCGGCCGGCATGTACTCTGTCTCCACAACCAACAGGAATTTTGAGGGCAGACAAGGCCCCGGAGCAAGAACGCTCCTTGCCGGTCCTCTGGTTGCAGCCGCAGCCGCAATTACAGGTGTTATAACAGATCCTCGCGATTTTTTGTAGTTCACGGCAAGCAAAACATTAAATATATACATCCGATATGAGTTTTAAAAAATTTACTGTAGAAGAGTCCTGGGCAGTAGTGTTACCGGAGGAGAATGTGGATACCGACCAGATTATCCCTGCCCGCTTTCTCAAAACAACCTCCCGTGAGGGGTTCGGCGAGAAGCTGTTTTATGACAGACGATACGATTCTCTCGGGAATCCGGTAAAAGAGTTTATCCTTAACACGCCACTGGGCAGAGGAACAATACTGGTTGCAGGGAAAAATTTTGGTTGTGGCTCCAGCAGAGAGCATGCTGCATGGGCTTTATCAGATTACGGTTTTCGCGCGGTTGTCTCAAGTTTTTTTGCAGACATATTTCGCACAAACGCACTTAACAATGGATTACTTCCGGTTACGGTAAGTGAAGAGTTTCTGAAAGAAATTTTTAACCAGTCAATTAATAATAGTAATGTTAAAATAAAAATAGATCTTATGAACAAAGAGATTTCAACCCCTGAAAACGGACAAAAAGAGAGTTTCGAAATTAACAGCTACAAACAGAGGTGTCTTATCAACGGTTTTGATGACATAGATTATCTCACTTCAAATCTTAAAGACATAGAAGATTATGAGGTATTCCGCCTCTCATCACTGTAGTATATTCAAACCATTGAAGCGTAAACAACCATTCCGATGCAAAAGAAGCAGAGAAGAATAGCTGTGCTGCCCGGTGACGGGATAGGTCCCGAAATAACAGAACAGGCAGTAAAAGCACTAAAAGCAATAGAGGTAAAGTTTGGACATAACTTTGCATTCAATTACGGATTAATAGGGGCTGCGGCAATTGATAATTGCAACGACCCATACCCTCCGGAAACCCATCAGCTGTGTCAGAGCAGTGAAGCAATTCTTTTTGGCGCTATAGGTGACCCCAGATACGATAATAATCCGGCAGCAAAGATCCGCCCCGAACAAGGTTTGCTTAAGATGCGTAAAGAGCTTGGTCTTTATGCCAACATAAGGCCTGTTGAGCTTTTTAACACTCTTATACATCTCTCTCCCTTGAAAGAGGAGAAGATAAAGGGTGTAGATCTGGTGGTTGTAAGAGAGCTTACCGGAGGTATATACTTTGGCAGAAAAGGTAAAAGTACTGACATGTCAGATGCTTATGATACATGCACATACACTGCAGAGGAGATTGAGCGCATTGCTCATGTTGCATTTACTCTTTCGGAAAAAAGAAGATCTCATGTAACACTGGTAGATAAAGCCAATGTGCTTGAAACCTCGCGTCTTTGGAGGGAGGTTGTTACCCGCATACATAATGAAAAATATAAAGATATTACTCTTGAATACCTATTTGTTGACAATGCTGCAATGCAACTTGTTACAAACCCGGCCAGATTTGACGTAATCCTTACCGAAAATATGTTCGGAGATATTTTAAGCGACGAAGCAAGTGTTATAACCGGCTCGATAGGGTTGTTACCCTCTGCCTCTCTTGGTAGCAAGACTCCTCTTTTCGAGCCAATTCACGGATCGTACCCTCAAGCAGCAGGAAAGGGAGTTGCAAATCCGATTGCCACTATTCTCTCTGCTGCAATGCTCCTGGACGAAGGACTGGGTTTAAAAGAGGAGTCCTCCCTGCTTAAAAGATGCTGTATCAAAACAATTGAAGAAAATTACCTTACAGAAGACCTTGCTTCACCGGGGCTGTCAAAAACCACCGGCCAGGTTGGCGATAAAGTGGTTGAACTTATAAATAAACTGAGCTAGATAATCTGTTCTGCAGAGCAAACAAGGTTCCGTACCAATCCGGTATCTGAAAATTACTATTTTTGTCTCCGATTTTAAACTGCAACTTTCAATCTTATGGCAGATAGTAATTCAGGCAATGAGACCGGATTAAGGTACGGTTCATTTTTTTGGGCTTCGGTAATTGTTTTATCAGCCCTGTTTATAAGTTTACCCCAAACCCGTAAACTTTTTGAGACAGCAACCAGAAACTACCCATATATTATGGGTTTTGTCAAATTCGCCATCTTATCAACCATGGGAGAGTTGCTTGCTGCCAGAGTGGTATTTAAAAAATGGGTAATAATAAAAGGAATTTTTCCAAAAATGGTAGTCTGGGGATTGCTTGGAGTATTAATTGTACTTATGTTTTCTGTTTACTCCAAAGGAGTAGAAGGAGCTGTTGGTGAGGGTCTGCTTTATACGGGAAGCGGACAATTCAATAAACTTTTTTCTGCACTATATATCTCATCGTTAATGAACCTGACATTTGCGCCGGTTTTTATGGCATCACACAGAATTACAGATGTATATATCGACTCAAGGTATTCCGGGAACCCGTTATCTTTTGGCCGGGTTATTAAAGAGATCGATTGGGATAGATTCATAAAATTTGTTGTCGCCAAAACAATTCCCTTCTTCTGGATACCGGCTCATACTATAACCTTTCTTCTGCCCGACCAATATAAGGTAATATTTGCGGCCTCTCTTTCAATACTCCTCGGTTTAATCCTCTCTATCGCCCGGATGAGAAAGTGAAGGCAGCTTCTCCTTTATTTTGGCCTTAATCGACCTTACACTAGATGGTGTATTGGCAATGAGGTTAGCTATCTCCTTTGTCTGAAAACCTGCCTCAAAAAGAGCAAGAATGAGCTTCTCATACCCCGATAGCTCTTTCAATGTTGCTATCTTTGGGAAACACTCTTCAAAAAGTTCACTTTTAGAAATATCCCCAATCATATCCCTGCCGCCTTGTTTAAGAGCATTAATGTGATTATTTACATTTTCAAATGTTTCCGGAGAGATTTTCCTGCATCGGCCCGCCTCTTTTGTTATTGTTTCCACAAATGCAGGCAATGCTGCAGCAGGGACTTTCACCACCTCACTAACAAACTTCTCCCGTTTAAGCGCCATCTCAACCTCTTTTAATCTCTTCTTTATATGTTCTGCCTCTTTGACCAAAAGCAGATCTCTCCTTCGTTTTGTTAACAAAACATAGTAAAATCCCGAAATGCTCATTACTATGATGGCCGCAATCAGGAGGTACAACCACCTTTGTTTATCAGCCAAATACAGTTTATCATTATAATCTTTAGACAACAACTCATTTTGCAGACGAAGGTCCTGGATTTGTGTAACTCTCTTATGATTCGATAAACGATAATATTGCTTATATGCCTCATACGCCTTCTCATAATTCCCGGCTGCTTCAAAAGCGGTACTTAGGGCCAGATAACCCATATGAGAGTCCGGTATTGCTCTTATTAAATGTCTGTTATAGAGTTTAGCAAAGTAAACAGCACTATCGGGTTGCGAATTCATCCGGTACACATTAGATATCTTGAGAAGCAGGATTAAACCCTGATTATCTATATTCTTTGTTGTGTCAAGCAGGGACAGCCCTGTATTTAAATATTTTAACCCTTGTCGGTAATCCTTTCTGCTAATGAAGTAATTTGCATATCCTTCGTAAAATTTCATTAAAACCTGCGGATATACAGTATCAAATGCCTCTACTCTTTTTAGTTTTTCAAACTCCTTATCATACTGGTAAGTTGCAGGTACGATGCCGAGATTTGACAGGATAACATTTTGTGCCTCCTTTGACATTCCCAGCTTTTTGAAGAGATATACGCTTTTCTCGAAATAAGTGTCAGATTTGTATTGTGCAGTGGTAAGACTTACCATTCTGTTTGTAAATTCAGAAAGAGACAACTGAGATAAATACATGTTTAGATACGCCTCAGTGAGGGTGTCCTTTATACCTCTCTTATTGAATATCTCCTCTGCCTCTTTAAGATCTTTATAATGATTGTTACTGTCAGGTTTACCTCCGGTAAGTATTACCGATCTGAAAATAAGTGCCCGGCAAACATTTCTGAAGTCCTGCTTTTTCCGGAACCACACAAGCGCCCTCTCTATATCCGGAGTGTTCACGGGGTATGTCTCTGTCCTTACATGAGCTATTGTAAGCAGTAAAGCAAGGTAATTGCTGTTAGCTGCCGAGAGTTTTTTTGTGTTTACTAAGTTGAGTGAGTCGATAATAGAAGCAGGATCTTCAGCTGACAGGGTATCCCAGTATTCAAGTTTTTGTGATATAATTTTCTGTCCCGGGTCAATTATGTCACACGAGTAAATTGAGAGAATTAAAGCTAAAAAAAGCAACCGATTCATATGCGAATATAAAAAATTATCCGCTACAAATAACAGTTCAATTTTATAAGGTGTCAGTCAAGGATATACATTCACACGTACAGCTTGCAATTGCTTCATTTACATCATCGATGAATTCAGCGGAGAAGTTTTGCCAGAAACGCAAACCTCCCTGT
>CAZPFI010000004.1:0-35976 GCA_964585795.1 uncultured Muribaculaceae bacterium
GGTAATGTAGTTTTTAAGCTCTTTTTGAAGGAATACAAATGAGTCGTGAAGCTCTTTCATCTCATCATTTGTCTGGATACGGGGCAGATCGGCATTGAAATCTCCTTTTGCAATAATCTGGGCAGATTTCGCAAATTTCGATAATGGGCTTATCAACTGGTTGATTATTCCAATGGTTAACAAAACAAGAATTGTTAATCCCAGGACAGATAGCAGTAAAATGTTGATATTAAGACGATGCAGTGAGGCATACATTTCGTTGTGAGGGTAAACAACCCCCAGAGACCATTTTGTAGAGGGGAGTTGGGTGTGGTAGATCCATATCCTTTCATTATCAGTTGTTACAATTGAGGATAGATTACTCTCACCTCTTATCATGCTTCTGCCTATATCTCTCAGTTGTGGAACATTGCTCTCTTTTGCAAGTGTGAAGATGGTCTCATTCATTATGAATGAGCGGTTTGGATGGGTTACAAAAACTCCGTTTCTGGAAATGAGAAAAGCGTATCCGGTTTGGAAGATCTTTACGCCATTAACAATATCCGTCAGCCACTCCAGTGATATGTCAATGGTTATTATTCCCGCAAATGTTCTCTTGCCCTCTTTTACTGTATAGAACGGGGCGGAGTATGTGGATAGAAGGGCGTTGGCACCGCCTTCGTCAAAATAGGGTTCGGTCCAGTACGGCTCTCTGATAGTTGCGGGGATCTGATACCAGTCCATAATAAAGTAATCGTAATCTGCCGATCCCAGACTGGTGGTTTTAATTTCGTCCCCATCACGGTATGCATAGGGGGAGTAATACTTTCTGTCTTTAAAAACAGAGTATGGTTCAAACGCTATTGCGCTTGCATAAATAGCGGGATTGTGTTTCACCAGGTTTTTGAGAAACGGGTAGATTGAGTCTTTGTGAATGGAACCGTTTTCCATCATCCACGAAATATTATCGGGAATCATCTCCACAGGCTTGATTATCTCTTCAATCTGTACAACGCTTTTTTCGGCAGTAAGTATAGCATTATTACGGGTAGATTGCTCTATTGTAGAGCGTGTAAAGAGATAATATGTTGTGAAGATTATGAAGCCAAGACCAAGACACAGCAATAAGATTCGTAATATTATTTTGAATGAAAGTGTGTTCGTCTTCATCTTTCCAATATTGGTTTGTAGAAACCGGTGTAGTCAACTGTGGTGACATTTGGATTGCCCTTGAAGCCGGCTCTGAAAATTTCTGATGCTTTTTGAAAGTCTTCGGGTAATAATTCTCCCTTACGGGAAGCTTTGCTGCCGGGTTCAATCATCTGAAGATATTTGTCAAGCATCCATCTCTGGTGAGTGCGGTTATTTGGAAGATGTGCCTTTTTCATTTCGTTGACAACCAAGTCTATTGCATACTCTTTGTTTTTTTGGGCATATTCCCACCCCCTGAAAGTTGCTTTGACAAATTTTATTAAATCCTCTCTCCGGGTATTATATTTATGTTCCAAAGTGTAAAGTCCGTCCTCAGGAATGTCCAGACCGTAGTCTGCGAAGAAGATGGCAGTAAGCTCCTCTTCGTCTATTCCGCTGTTAATTATCTGATCGTATTCATTATAGTACATAACTGTTAACGCCTCAACACCATCCATAAGGAACAGATTTATCGTATTTAGTACAGGAACCAATTGGATGTTTAAATTCTGTTCTCTCATAAAAGCATAGGGAACATCGCGAAATCCGCTGCTCCATATACCCAACTTTTTGTTGTCAAGATCTTTTGGAGAGTGTATGCCACGACTCTTTTTGGCAACCATCATCAATGCAGAGTGCTGTGATATCTGGGAGATATTTACCAGTGCAATTCCGGACGCACGCTCTTTTATTGCGTCCATTAAAAAAGTGGAGATAATGTCTGCCTGCCCCGATGTAAGATATTCAAAAACCGATATACTTGCAGAGGGGTGTGCAATTTTCACATCTAGCCCTTCCTGCTCATAAAACCCGCGGTCTAAAGCTACATAATAGCCTGCAAACTGGGCCTGTGGTATCCAGTGAGGAGTAAAGACCAACTGTTGGGCAGTACAATGAATAAACGATACACAAAGTGCAATAACAAATAGTATAGATTTTTTTTTAGGCATTTAATACATCTTTAAGTTAAGCTTCTGCATATCAGTAAAGATTATTCCCCCAAGTTTTTCTGAATCACTGAACCCAGCTCCAAGTTTTTCTGAATCTGTGAAAATAATGCCCCCAAGGTTTTCCGAGTCAAGGTATATTCCAAGCTTATCGGGGCTGGATAAATAAATTGCTCCCAATCTTTCGATATTCAATAGCCCCAGCTTCTCATTATCCGGGATTAAGATTCCCAGTGATTCGATATCTCGTTTAAGGTTTTCATTAATATTCACATTTTGTGTATTTGAGAAACCTTTGCCAATAACACCTTGTTTGTCGAAATATTTAATCATTATCTTATCTTTTGTGGCAATTGAGGTAACTACTTCGTTGTAAAGCAGCATATCTTTTATCTCTATCAGCTTTTCACTTTGGGAAACTTGGTTTTCCTGTAAAAAGAGATCTGTTTTCTCGGCAAAATCAATAATGAGATTTTTGTTAAAATTTACTCTCGATATTATGTTGTATGCCTGATTCAATGAGTTGCTGAGCAGAGAGGGGTGCACATCTTTAATTGAACCTAACGAAGCAAGTGCTGTCAGAAGCTCTTTACGGGCATTTGAAAGGAAGAGGTTAAATGAGTTGAGATGCCCCAGCTCTGCAGCTGCAAACTCCCGGAACTCTTCTGATAGTTGTACACTTTCAATAGCATATGACAATTTTTCATTAAGGTTGACGGTTCTCACATAGTAGAAAGAGATATAATTATTCACAGCTGCAAGTTTCAGGGTATCTTCAAGCAGGTCGTTCCGAAGAGTGATATCCTTTTCGGTGGGCTTAACATTTCTGTAGTTTTTCACTTTGCCTACAGTGCCGGAAAGCATAGAGTTGTCAATTTTTGGATAATCAATCAAGAGACCGGTCAGCAGGCCTATAGCGAATGAAACCAGTATGCCGGCGAGCACGAGGGTACTTCTTTTTCTACTCATTTGTAAAAAGTTTAAGTTAGGGTTAGGTGCGAGTGTAACAAAGTTAATAAATATGCGCTACTTGCCAAATTACTTTCTTAGCCGGTTGAGCTTCCAGATATCTCTGTAATTCATCCGTATAAGGGGCCACAGGGTTATCTCTCCCGATTTGCCAATGAGGCGCCGCAGAGATTTCAGCTCCGCAAGCTTTGCCTCCATATCGTCTTCATATACAGGTGAAAGGCCACTCTCCTGAAGCATAATGTTTCTTTTTGCCTTGACAGATAACTCTAAGTATAATGCAATATAACAGTACATGTCAAACACAACTTCTGCTTTGAAGTGCTCTTTTACGGAGGTGAGGTATTTACCTGCAGGAGTATCGGAGAATTGCCCTCTCCTTATCATATTAAGCATCATTACCTCGTTCCCAAATTCAATATCCAGCCATTTCCTGAGACTTTTTTCATTTCGTTCAAAAATAAACAGAAAAACAGCCGGCATCAATATAATAATTCCGATAGTTTGAATTAATGGGTTTAAATAGAAATGGTTAAAGAGAGAGTGTAAAAAAAAGGATGAGACAAAAGCCAGAATTGGAACTTTAATGCTTGTTAAATTCCTGGCCTTGCCTCCAATTATTATTAAAGCCAGTAAGGAGGTGGCACCTCCGTGCATCATTGCGGTTCCCAGCCCCCGGATTATCCAGGTAATCAATGTGGTGTCTCTGAGAAACATAAGATATAGCATGTTCTCTGTAAGTGCAAATCCGCAACCGACTGAAAACCCGTAAATAGCAGCATCCGTTAAGAAGCCGATTCTTTTTTTGTGTATCAGGTACAATATGAAAATTGCTTTAATACTCTCTTCAATTGCAGGTGCTGTGTAAAATGAAAAGAGATCTGTTTGCGATATAAGAGAGGGTAGGGAAGCGGATAACAGATATGAGATTAATGCCGAGAAAACTCCCCACAGAAGTGCTCCTGTCAGAAACCTTAAGTCAACCAGTTTAAAACTGTCCAGATAAAACAAAAAGAGCAGAAACAGCAGAACCGGAAGCAGACTTATTGCAATGGCCATAACAAATCAACTATTATTGAGTCAACTCTTTTATTTTCTGGCAAAGCAGTCCGGCAATATAGCACGATAACCTCTTGTGAAGAGTGTCTGCGCTGCCGTAACAGACAATGGGCAACACCCATTCCAGGAGAGCCAGGTAGTAAGGAACTATGCTTCTCTCCCCCCTGACCGCCCGGGCAGCATAATCTCTCATCTTAAGAGTCAGTTGAATATTTCTCTCCATAACCTTGGAGCTCCCTTTATAAAGGGAGGAACCGGGTATAGAATCGAGGTTTTCACAACTGTAAAACTGCTCAATAAAGGGAGCTATACCAATTAAATCTTCCTCGCTGTTAAGAGGGGTACTCTCCGCCATGAAAATTGCCTCCAGGCGTGCAAAATCGGAAACAACTGAACGGGGCCTGGTCTCCGAAAAATCGATGAGATATACATTCATCTGGTTGTCAAGAAGTATGTTTTGCATATTGAGATCTCCGTGACATACAGATGTGTAGTAATCAATTCCGTAATCTGCTCTCTTTTTGTAAACATGTTTCAGAAAATGGTATGGATTAGTGAGAGCCCCTGCAATTCCGGTGAATGATATGTACTCCTCCTGAGTATTGATGCCAAGTACATCCTCAGCAGTTTTTACCAGATCTGCAAAAAAGGTTGCGGTTGGGTCGTGATCCCTGAAGGGATAGATCTTTTCTCTCACGGGCTGGCCGTACCATGGTTTTAAGATATCCAGGAATATTTTGTCAAAAAGAGGTTTCAGCTCTTTTGTACTCCAGCTATTGAAGTAGTGTGTAAGCCATTTAAGTTGGGTATTCTCTCCTCCTATACCTACAAAGTTGTATCTGAGAGCACCGGTCTGGCAAAAGATTGCAGTACCCAGCACCATTGCACTGTTATTCATTATGTATGGAAGCGAATATCTGTTGCAGCAATCAGCTTCGCGAATAATCATCTCTCTGCCGGCAATCTTAAGGACGGTGGGCCTTAGTCTTCTTCCAAGATTATCATAGGAATCAACCTGAAATGTTTGTGCAGAGTAACCCCCATGCAGCTGCTTCACAGTAACTCTTGCCGAATCGTCATAGAGTCTCCGTACAAGAAATTGTTTATAAGATTCAAGGGTTAATTCACCTTCACACTCTACAGTGACAATAGCATGGGCTGCGTCTTTAATGCTTACTGCATCAAATACCCATGTTACGGGATTATCAAGTGTAATTTCATAGTCTAATCTTCCTGTCTCCTCAACATTCTCTAATTTTAATAACCTTGTAAGGTATTGCCTGAGTGATTCATCCGGATGTTTCTCCTTGAGTTTGTTTAAAATAAACCTCGCACCAAAAAAGGTGCCGCTCAGACCTAAATCCCCTTTTTCTGCAGAGAAGATATGAAAAACCAGTTGCAGGGAGGGCTTTCCCAAAGATTGACCTGTAATGATAAAAGCTCTTACCTTGCTGCCGGTCAAGGGTATATCGTGATTTAAAATCCCTTTTAAATACTCCTGAAAAGGAATTGTCACTGTTGATTTTGGTGCTACAAAGAGTGTAAAATCACTGTTAAATGAGATTGCCCGTCTCACATTTACAGCTCCCGAGGAGCTCTCTTTAACCACCCTGAACTCGGGTGACTCCAATTTATCCTCCGGTATAAAAGCAGTGCAATGCTCCAGAGTAACAAACAGACACCTTCCATCTTTTTCACTCACCTGGCATTCGGCCGGTGTCCCCCATCCGGCAGCAACCATAAGTTCGTTATAACCGGCTACCTGCTCTCTGTTCCAGCTTAGTGCCTCTGTTGCTTCACTATGCCTGAATACATCGAATTTTGTGTGACATATTTCAATTTCAACCGATCTGTTTTGATTCTCTATTAGCTTTGATATCTCATCTGTGGCAGTTTCATTGTCTGAATAAATGGTGAGCACTTTGTCCAGACCTGCCATCTCCAGTACCTGAAAAACTTCTACAGAGAGAGAGGTAAGGCAGAGAGCTCCACTATTTGCCGACATCTTTCTGGATGCTTGTATCAAGACTCTTACTCCGCTGCTGGAGATGTAGTTGCATTTACTGAAGTCAACAACCAGAAACCTGTCATCTTTATCAATTTTTTCAAGCCGCTCTCTGAAAATATCGCTGGTTAGTGTATCAAGCCGTCCCTCTGCCGAGAGGCAGATAAGCGGACTGTTGTGTTTGGTTGTTGATATTTTAAACATCGTTTATGCATTTTTTCCGGTAATCTCTAAGCACTAAATTATACGATACAAGGTCTGTCTGGAACTCTGCTAATTTATAAAAAAAACAGCAATTGATAACTTTCATCAAGACAAATGATTATAAAAACTCTGCATCAGTATTATCTTTTTATTAACTTTGGTAGTAATGTTAAAAGAGTACGGCAATGAAAAAGAGTGTTGTTTTTTTATTATTGCTTATGATACTTGCCTGTAAAAGAGAGGTTAATGTCATTGAGTTACTTGAGAGTGGAAAATGGATTGATCTTACCTGGTGTTTTGAGGAGAACACTACATATTGGCCTACAAACCAAGCTTTTGATCATGATACAGTGTTTTATGGTATTAATGACAAAGGATTTTTCTACTCTTCTTTCAGGTATTCTGCTGAAGAGCATGGTGGAACCCATTTTGATGCACCGGTTCATTTTGCAGAAAAAGGAAGAAGTGTTGAGGCGATACCGGTAGAAGAGTTGACCGGGGTTGCTGTAATGATTGATGTTTCTAAAAGTACACAAAAAGAGAGAGATTACCTTGTTAGTAAGATAGATTTTTCTGAATGGGAGGAGTTACACGGAAAAATTCCGCAAAATTGCATAGTTTTAATTAATACCGGCTACGGCCAGTATTGGGGAGATCAACTTATGTATACCGGAACCTTAAAGCAGGGTTCAGCCGGAGTTGAAGAGCTGCATTTCCCCGGCTTAGGCCCGGAAGCGGCAGAGTGGCTTATAAGTGAGAGAAAGATTAAAGCAGTTGGAATAGATACACCAAGCATAGATTACGGACAGTCTAAAGATTTTATGACTCACCGGGTTTTGTGTGCAAGGGGAATAACAGTATATGAGAATGTTGCAAACCTCGACTTTCTTCCGGCAAAAGGTTTCTATCTGGTTGCTGCACCAATGAAAATAAAGGGAGGGAGCGGAGCTCCTTTAAGATTGTTTGCATTTATACCAGATTAATAAATAACAGATGATTATAGGAATAGACATAGGGAGTACAACAACCAAGGCAGTTGCAGTTCATAACGGATGTGTTGTCAAAACAATTAAAACCAGGGCATTTGATGCCGTTACTTCAGCAACCGGAGCTTTGGGAAAACTGATTATTGAAAGCAATTTCAATATATCGGAGATTAAAAAAATAATTATTACAGGAGCAGGTTCTGTTGCAATAAACAACGAACTTTTTGGAATTAAAACCGAGAAAATTGATGAGATAACTGCAATAGGTATCGGTGGTATGTTTCTTTCCGGAATGGGAAGTGTCATTATTTGCAACATAGGAACGGGAACATCAGTTATTGAGGCAGGTAAAGATAAAATTACACACCTTGGCGGAACAGGAATTGGTGGCGGGACTATCACGGGACTATCCAAAGAGCTTATTCACACCACAACTTTCGAGAATATTCTTAAGCTGGCCGATGAGGGAGATCTTAGCAAAGTTGACCTTTTAATTGAGGATATCTCCGATTATGGAATAAGCTTCCTTGATAAAAAGTCCACCGCCTCTAATTTTGGTAAAATGCTCGATACTGCAAATAAGGAGGACATTGCGCTTGGAATTATCAATTTGGTTTATCAGGTAATAGGTGTCATATCGGTTTTTGCAGCCAGAAGCAGAGGGATGGATAGGGTGCTTATAACAGGAAACGGAAGCAAAAATGTTATAGGCAGAAAGATTCTGGAAGAGATATCACAACTCTATAATATTAAATTTGAATTTCCTGCCGATGCCGAATATGCCACAGCAATAGGTGCTGCCTTATCTGCGAGTGTATAAATTAAAAAAATTCAGCTTATGAACTCACAAAACAAAGTGTTCGATTGGATTGAAAATGCATTGCATATAGAGCTTTTCAACCTTGGAGACAGCACTTTTACCATTAGAACATTGGTATTGCTCATCTTCTCTTTTTTTCTGCTGTTCTACTTCTCCGGCAAGGTGAGGTCTCTGCTGGCAAACAGAATATTCCCCAGATACAAAATTGACAAGGGGGTAGGAGAAGCTGCCGCAGCTATTGTCAGGTACCTTATTCTTATTGTGGGAGTGATTATAATTTTTCAGACAAGCGGAATAGATCTGAGTGCCGTCGGATTGCTGGTGGGGGCTTTGGGTGTGGGTATTGGTTTTGGATTACAAGGTATAACCAACAATTTTATCAGTGGGATAATAATTCTGTTTGAGAGACCGGTTAAAGTCGGGGACAGGGTAGAGGTAGAGGGTCTCACCGGAAACATAGTCAACATATCTGCCCGGGCAACAACAATCCTTACAAATGATAACATAGCGGTAATTGTACCCAATTCCGATCTTATAAACAAAAGGGTTATAAACTGGAGCCACAATAACAGAAATGTAAGACTGAGTTTTCCCGTAGGAGTCTCCTACAAAGAGGATCCAATAGTTGTAAGAGAGCTTTTACTGAAGGTTGCCGATTCCAATCCGGGTGTTCTTAAGTCTCCTCCTCCCAATGTACGGTTCGATGAGTACGGAGAGAGTAGTCTTAACTTTGATTTGCTAGTATGGACCACTGATTATATCGACAGGCCAAGTGCTCTAAAGAGTGAACTCTATTTTGAAATTTTCAAAATATTTAAGCAGAACGGAATAGAGATACCGTTTCCACAGAGAGACATTCATATTAAAAGCGGGGACAGTAATCAGGAGAGTAAGTTATAGTGTTAATTAAATTTCCAGTTTACCAGTAAATAAGGGTTTGCCGGCAAAGCACGATAAATGGTACGCGCATCTTCCCGGGACACTTTAATTATAATTCTGTATGTATACTCCTCTCTTCTGTATATTTTCCTGTTAAACTCATTGCGTTTTTTGCGAAATTTCCTGTAATCTTTAGCAGCTCCTGCAAGACTCTTCTCTTGCTGACCTATCTCTATAACAAGATTATTGTCTGTGTTAAAAATCATAAAAACATCGTTCTGAACGGGAAGCATCGGAGCCGTCTCTGCTCTGTTTGCTTCGGATGTGTATTTGGGTGCACGCTTCACCACAATGGGGAATTTTTCAATACTTACAACCTCATCAATAATCTGTAATGGTGATGAAAAGAGGGAATCTTTTACAGGTAGAGGCAGATTTTTTAATCCTGCATTAAGCTTTATCTCCAATATTTTTGACTCATAAAGTATAACCCCCTTTAAACCAAGTTTTATAACACTATCTCTAAGGTCTGCAATTACATAAATTGAGTCGGTTCTAGAAAGTGCCAGTAAATTTTTAAGATATGAGTTGAGGTTACGGGCATCTGCGGCTTCATTCATCAGCTCTCTTAATGTGGGTGAGATTTGTGATTGTTCCCTCATATAGCCATTCAATTCCATCTGTCTCATATACTTTTTTGCCGGAATTATGCCAAACAACAAAAAGGAGAGTGCTGCTGCAATAAGCAGACTTACCGTAAAGCTAACTATTAATCTTCTTGCCATTGACTGAGTTAAGGTTTAAAAAATATATACCCTGGATCCAATATTGAGAGAGTGAAAAACAACTTCCAAATCATCATCCGACAATCTGACACATCCGTGAGTAACCGGCAAACCAAGAAATCTCTGGTAAAGAGTTCCGTGGATGAGATAGCCGTCACCCAGTGTAAGGGCATAATCTCCAAGGGTGCCGTATTCAAGACGATCGGGATGGTTGCGGGGAGGTATCGGCAGACTCTCCTCAACAAATGCCCAGTCGGGCTTTATCCATACCGGATCTACAATTTTACCCAGGATGCGGAACATCCCTTTGGGAGTTTTGAAGACCCAGCTTTTACCGTCGTGACTCTCAAGCTGAATATAGCTTCCGGTTGAACACACACCCTCGCGTAACACAATTTTTCTGTTGCGCAGCACAAATTTGTTCTGTGTTGTGTTGATGATTATGTATGTTCCAAAAGGTTGCAAATTGTCAAGTCTGAGGTAATTTTGACGGATCTCTCTATGTAAACCAGATTTTATTTTTACAATTTCTGTTGAATCATATTTTTCATACCCTGCCAGAGGGAGAGGTTTTGCTAAAAGGGATAATGCAATATCCGTTATCTCTCCTCTGTTGAGGTGGAATGAAAAAAAAACGGAAATAGCTATAACCACTGTTATTACAATGGTTATTATCACCCAAACTTTAGAGTATCTGTTTTTTTCCGCTTCCATTTTACTACAATTTACTCAAAATTTCTTCTAATGATATAAGTGAGCCCACAATTGCCACAGGAGTGTCAACAGAACACAGAGAGAACAGTATGTCCATCTCTTTGTTTTCAAGAGCAATGCAGCCGTCTGTCCAGTCTATTCCTCTTCCGCCGCCACCGTGTATTTCGATTAAACCACCAATATTGGCACTCTGAGGCAGATTGCCTGTTGACTTTAGTTTTTTAAACCTCGATAAATCCTCATCATTTGGGAAATTAATCAAGAGTGCTTTATGGTAAATTGTATTTTTCCCGCTTTTTTTTGCGATAATCTTATATTTTCCTTCAGGGGTTGCTTTGTCTCCTCTCTGTATTTTATCTCCCAGCCAATTTATCCCAAGCTCCACATCAAACTCCCTGATCTTTTTTCCGGAGCGGTAAACAATACATTTTCTTGAAAATTTGTCAATTACAAGTGCAGATGCGGAGTGTTTAGCCGACCATTGCCTCATATCCGAATCGAGCTTAATCCACACCGGATAGCTGTTAAAATACTCTTCAAGGAGATTTGATGCCTCATCTTTTACACTTTCTACACTCTTGTTTACTTTATTTAAGATAGCGTCTGCAGAAATAAGACTATCTCTGTCATATGCGCTCTGTGCCTGTTTGAGCATGAGAAACAATGGCGTAGTCTTTTTACGCAAATGGTGGTTGAGTGGAAGCTTTCCTGTAAGTTCAGTTATATATTGTAAAATTGCAGTAAGGTGCGCTAAATCCAATTCAATCTCTTTTTTCAATAAAAGCTTCTTCTCTCTTGAGTGTACTGCTGCCTCACCGCCAAGTTGTATTGTATTTTTTGCATATAGAAGGACACTGTCATAATCTCTCAGAATTGAACTTTTCATATTGTTTTTATTCCAAAGAAGCATACAGCTGTTCCAGCTTGCCTCTGCCCTGGACAGTTTGTCCGGAGAGTAGATATGCGCCTCCTCTTTTTTTGCCATTGCAATCGCCTCTCTTGCAGCGTTAATAGTCTCCAATGGAGGGTTTGGAGTCAATAGTATTAAAATAATAATAATTGCAATTACTGCAAATATCAGTATAAGTGACAGTATTAATGCTATTTTGACCTTCCTTTTCTTCACAATAATGTTCTGTTAAAATAAAGCCCTTAACTGGTAAGGGCTTTACGGGAATAATGCATATACAAAAGTTGCTAATTATTAACTTATTAACCTACCTTCTACGACTTTTTTGTATAGCAGTTGTAAGCTCATCTTTTATTGCCAGAGCTTTCTCTTTTGAAGCATTCGTTTTATCCTGTGCTGTGAGATAATCACCGTTAGAGATTAATGTACTAATCTCATTAAGCGTTGCTTCGATAATTGTAATGTCATTCTGAATTGCTTCCAGGGCCTCTTTTCCCTCTTTTCCTTTTGGAGCTTTTAGGATAAGGGCTTTGTTCTCCTCAACAAGAGTTACCAGCACTGCCAAAGTATCCTGAACAGCAGCACGGACAATAGCTTTTTGCTCTTCAGTTCTGCCCTTAAGTGTCTCTACCTCTTGTGTAATTTTCACCAGATTCTCTTTTACAGATTTGTAATCACGGGAAAGGAAAAATTTTGATTTTTGCGCCTCAATTGCTACTGTGGCTACATTGAGAGAGTCTTCCAAAGCCATAAATTCATCCGCAAGATAACGGTTTGTCTCCATGGTTTTTGCTGATTCAATGGCAGCTTTTGCTGCATCCAGTTGTTCCTGAGGTAGTTTAGCACATGAAGATACTAGTAGTGTTAAACCAATAATGGCTGATAATTGAAATAGATACTTTTTCATTTTTTAAAAGATTTGTTTGTTATTGCACCTTTTGTCAACAATAGTGCCAGTTTGTGTAAAAATCAGAATATCAATGCTATATAAGTGGGCATAATAGTATAAGCCAAATGCTGCTATTGAGTTAGAACAAACTTCAATATGTATATATCAGAAAAAGAGACTTATATGAATTTTAAAAATTATAACTACTGTACAAAAAATTTACAGTGTGTTAATAAAGTATGCAGATTAATTCTTTAAACCGAATTTCTCAATTCTTTCGTGTAGCATAACTCTGGAGATACCCAGGATGCGAGCTGCCCGCAATTGGTTGTTTTTGGTCTTTTCCAGTGCCCATTTAATAAGGTCTTTCTCCAGCTCTTCCAACGTACTGCGATAAATCTCGCCCTCTTTTGCAATAATTTCCGGATTAAGATAGTGAGCTAGTCCAGAGTTTTGTTCTTCAGGAGTAACTCTTTTAACTGAAGTGGCTTCAAACAGCATTTCGGGACCAATTACATCTCCCTTACAAAGTATTATGGCCCTTTTTAAGACATTCTCCAGTTGACGGATATTACCAGGCCAGTGATATTCAATCAGTAGTTTCATTGCGTCCGGATGAAGAACCGGGGTACCTCTTTTAGATAAATTTGAGTGTTTTTGCAGAAAATGTGAAACCAGTAGTGGAATATCTCCGCTCCTTAATCTGAGAGGCGGAAGAGAAATTGTAATAACTTTTAGACGGTAATAGAGATCCTCTCTGAACTGCCTGTTGAGAATATGTAAATCGAGGTTTCTGTTGGTTGCTGCAACCACACGGGCATTTACTTTTATTGTTTTGGTACCCCCCACTCTCTCCAGAGTACCCTCCTGTAAGACTCTCAGAACTTTTGATTGTGTTGATAGTGACATATCACCTATCTCATCCAGAAAGAGTGTTCCATTGTTCGCCTCCTCAAATTTGCCGGCTTTCTGTTTTTCAGCACCTGTAAAAGCTCCTCTCTCAAATCCGAACAGCTCACTCTCAAGTAGTTGCTCGGGGATGGCTGCACAATTTATTGCAATAAATGGTCTGTTTGCCCTGTCGCTGTATTTGTGAATTGCTCTTGCAACAAGCTCCTTTCCTGTACCGCTCTCGCCCTCAATTAAAATGCTTGCATCACTGACTGCAACTTTTCCTATCAGTTTAAAGACCTCCTTTATGGCAGCGCTTTCACCCACCATTATTTCATCATTAGCTAATTTTTTTTCTGGTGTCCCCTCCTTAATAACGGCTTTTGAAGAGGTGAGAATTGCAGAATTTTTTAATGCTTCTGTTATAACCGACTTTAACTTGGGTATGTCAAATGGTTTCTCAATGTACTCGTAGGCACCATATTTCATAGCTTTAATTACTCTGTCGCCTGAACCGAATGCAGTAACTATTATTACCGGAGTTTTTGGGGCGTAGGCCTTAATCTCTTTTAACAGCGATAATCCGTCCCTTCCAGGCATCTCAACATCAAGTATAACCAGATGTGGCCTGTTGCTCTTAAATAATACAATTGCCTCGTCTGCATTTGTCGCCTCCTCAATGTGGTAGTCCTCTTTACTAAGAAGTTTCCTGAAAGAGTATCTAACGCTTTGTTCGTCGTCAACTATAAGTATTCTGTACATTATCTTTTGAATTGTGAGTCGATTAAAGGTAAATATAGAGAGAAAACAGCTCCTCTGCCATTTGGGTTATTTTCTGCTGTAATCCATCCTCTGTGAGCATCGGCTATACTTTTTGAAATATATAATCCAAGTCCTACACCCTTATCCTTTCCTTTTATGAAGGGTTCAAATATATTATCAAGTATTGCCTGTGGTATTCCCGGACCGGTATCGATGAACTGTGTCATTAAGAATTTATTGTTGTAAACAGAGTGGTTGATAGTTAGTTTCCCTCCGGCTGACATTACATCGGCAGCATTAAGAATAAGATTCATGTAAATTTGCTTTAATTGGTCGGGGTCTGCCATTACCATTAAACTCTCCTGTGGCAGGTTATGTTCTGCAGTTATGTTGTTTTTTTGCAGTTTGGGATTTAAAAGGCGGACAACCTCCGCTAATGTGCCTGATGGAACAGTTTTTACAAAAACAGGTTTGGCCGGTTTGGCAAACTTCAGCAGATCTTTTATGAAGTGTTCCATTCTCTCAATTTCGGCAGAGATTATAAGTAGGTCTTCTTTAATCTCCTGTGATACTTCACTGCTCTCTTTTATTGAATAGATGAGCATTTTTATTGCAGCTAGAGGATTTCTTATTTCGTGGGCAATTGTAGGTGCAAGTTTGCCAATGTTGGCAAATTTATTTGAGTGTTGAAGCAGCTCTCTGTTGCGGGAGAGGTCCTCATTTGTGTGACGCATTTTTTCAATAAGCTCATCGATGCTCCTGCCTAATGCATTAAGTTCTCCTCCGTGACTAACCTGCAAACGGCTGAATAACTTGTCGTCCGTTATTCCTTTGATTGTTGTAAGTAAGCGATTTAGCGGACTTAGCAACATTCTGGAGAGAAGCCAGCCAATGAGTAGCCCTGCCAGAATACCCCCAATACCAAGTGAAATGAGAATTTTGAGTATTACAGAGTTAGTACGGGACAGATCGGCCTGATAGAGTTTTTGAGACTTTCGATTAAGTTGTATGTATTCATCGCACTTTGATTGAATGGTTACCAGCAGATCTCCTGCGGAGTGTACCAGAAGAGCATTTGCCTTGCTTGTCTGATTGGTTTTTATAAGTGATATTGCAGATAGAATATTCTGTTCGTGGTTGGAAAATAGGGCTGAGATGTTTTGAATTAACGAGCCCTCTTCCGGAGTATTTGCTCTGCTTCGGGCTTTCTCCAGATGATAGATAAATTTTGATTGCCGGGTTTTAAGAGAGTCAATCCATCGTAACGATTTATTAACCAGCAGGGTGTATGTGAGTCCCTTTATTGCAGTAAGCTCGGTCTCCATCTCCTTGGCATCCTCAACGCTGTGTCTCGAAATCTCTATGTATCTCTCTGTCTCTTTTTGAAGTTTATAGGTGTATGCAATCGAAAGAAACACTCCTCCCATTACAACAGCCATCGAGAGAAGCACCCATATAAACAGGCGATAATTTAAAAGGGGTCTGAATTTCAATATTTACAATTTTGCGAATACAATTTAAATGTACAAATATTATTATTTAGTTATTAAATTTATCACTGTTAAGATTAAAAACATAAACGATGAAAGAGGGAGTAAAACTGATCACAACCCTATCCAACAGGGTATTTCCTGTAGAGATAAAAGATGAATTCTCACCGGACGGTGAGTCTCTTGAAGTGTTTATACCCAATGTAAAGAAGGCAATAATAAGGGAGGGGAGTACTATCTGCGAGAGATTCAGTGACTTTCTCCCTTTTTCGTTTATGGACAAAACCGTATCGTTGGGTGAGGGAAATACACCGCTTTCTGATGCAGGAGAAGGGTTAATTGAATTCACCGGTATTGAAGGGCTTATGCTAAAAAATGAGACTCAGAATCCAACCTGGAGTTTTAAAGACAGAGGGTCTCTTATGTGCATTGCTATGTCAAAAGAGATGGGAGAGAGCATAACTGCTACCGTATCTACCGGAAATATGGGGTGTTCAATAGCTGCTTACGGAGCAAAATCGGGAGTAAAGGTAGTGGTATTTGTGCCCGGCTTCACTCCACAGGAGAAGACCAGGCAGATGCTTATCCACGGAGCAGAGGTTATAAAAATTACTGGTTCCGATTACTCTGTTATGAAAAAGAGTCTTTTGAACCTGGCTAAAGATTTAGATTTGAGAGTTGTTTCGGGGAACGGACCCATAAGGGTGGAGGGCTACAAACTTACAGCTTTTGAGATGTTTGAGCAGATGAATGGTGATGTTCCCGATTACATTGCAGTACCAACCTCGGCATGTGGGCATATAAGAGGAATCTTCAAGGGCTATAAAGAGTTGATGTTGGCAGGTATTATTGACAGACTGCCCCGGATGATAATTGTTCAGGCAGCTAATAACAGTCCCATTGTAAGTGCTTTGCAACAAGGAAAAAGAGAGGTTATACCTTTCAGTGATTTCCATACAATTGCAGAGGCAATAACTACCGGCAACCCTATGGGGGGCGATGAGATAATTGATAAAGCATACAAATATGACTGGTTATTCGAGAGTGTAACAGAGTCGGAAATTGAGCAGTCGCAAAAACTCCTTGCAAAGTCGGGTTATTTTGTAGAGTCTGCATCTGCAACATCGCTGTATGCGGTGAAAAAGCTAAGAGATAGAGGATTAATCAAGCGTTGCGACAAAGTTGTGCTAATGCTTACCGGTTGTGGATTGAAAGATTCTGATTCACTTCTAAGACTAAATTTAAATGAAAAGATTATAAATTTTGATAATATGATGATAGATATATCATTAGAAATTCTTAAATTGAAAACCTAAATCGAAGTATTTACAATGGGTCCCGAGATTAACAAACTGATTGTAAAAAGACAGAAAAAACTTTCAGCTATTGCATCTGCCTTTACCTTATCAATTGGTGTAATTGTATTTACGGGATGGCTGCTGGGTATAGAGCAGCTTAAGAGTGTTATTCCCTCTTTTGTCTCAATGAAGGTAAATACCTCGTTGGCATTTATCTTTATCTCTTCTGCTCTGTTGCTGACAATGTCTGAGAAGAGCCGGCGAAGAGAAAAATTGAAGAGAGGAGTAGTAAATTTACTGATCGTTCTGACTTTTTCCATTGGTTTTATCACTTTAATTGAGTATATCACTGGTTTTGATCTTCTTATAGATGAGGTGCTCTTCAGAGACTCTTCTGCCTCTGTTTTAACTCAATCCCCCGGCAGGATGTCTCTGAATACAGCCCTGGGCTTTATTCAGGTTTCTTTTACCCTCATTTTGTATAACACAAAGACAAGGTGGGGAATAATCATTGGACAGTTCCTCTCTATATTCCTTATTCTTTTAAGTGTTTTGCCCCTTTTCGGTTACATCTACGGTTTCCCGGAGCTTTATGGATTGTTTTCAACCACAAAAATGGCAATACATACAGCTTTTGCTTTTTTAACTCTTGGATTTGCTCTTGCTATTACCAGGCCGGGAGAGGGGATACTGGCTATACTGTCATATGACTCCCTTGCAGGTTATATTGCCAGAAGGTTGTTGCCTGTTACTCTTCTTATTCCAATTTTACCGGTTTGGTACAGGGTTCTGCTAGAAAATTGGGGGTTTTTGACCAGGAGAGTTATTTCACGCTGGGAACAGTCCTTTTTATTCTTACAATTCTTTTGTTTTTATGGTGGTTCCTCAGATCGGTACACAGGATAGACGAATCGCAGAGAGAGTCAGAAAAGAGAGCAAACGACTGGCAGGAGATGATTAAATACATAATAAGGTACGACCCTAATGCAATAGCTATTTTTGACAGAGACCTCAGATATATTTATGTAAGTGAAAGATATATATCGGATTACAGAATAAAAGAGAGCAGAATAATTGGTAAACACCATTATGATATATTCCCGGAGATTCCCCAGAGATGGAGGGATATCCACCAAAGAGCCCTGGCCGGAGAGGTTATAAGAGATGATGAAGATGTTTTTGTAAGAGCCGATGGTACGATTGATTTCACAAGATGGGAGTGCAGGCCGTGGCATAAGACTGATGGGACAATAGGGGGGATGGTTATATACAGTGAGGTTATAACAGCAATTAAAAGTGCAGAGTTAAAGATGAAAGATTTAGCCGGTAAGCTGCAGATGGTTCTCGATAATGCGGGTGACGGTATCTTCTCTGTTGACACCGGGGGAAGAGCAACTTTGGTTAACAGATCGGCAAAAAAAATGCTAGGATACAACAGTGAAGAACTCCTTGGTAAGATTATGCATCCTCTACATCATCATACAACATCTGAAGGCAAACCCTATCCCATGGATGAATGTCATATATATAAGGCGTTTACAGCAGGTGAAATCCAGACTGTTTCCGATGAGCTTTTCTGGCGTAAAGATGGAACCAGCTTTCCGGTAGAGTATGTAAGTACCCCTATAATGCAAAACGGTGAAATTACAGGAGCGGTGGTCAGCTTCAGGGATATTACAGAAAGAAGAACATATGAGTCTATAAGGCAGGTACTATATGATATTGCTAAAAGTTCAATGAGTGTTGAGTATGTAGAAGAGCTTTTATCTCTTGTCCGCGACGAACTGGCAAAAATTATTGATACAAGCAACTTTATAGTGGCTCTGTACCATCCCGGAGAAGAGACTCTTAAAAAACTGCTCTATAAAGATGAGAGAGATAATTGGGAGGAGTGGGATGCAAATAATTCTCTTTCGGGCCTTGTAGTTAAGAAGAAGAAAACACTAATACTCAGCAAAGAGAGTGCTATGGAGCTTGCAGCAGAACACGGCATTCTATTATCAGGTTCTCCTGCAGAGTGCTGGATGGGTGTTCCTGTCGTTCTAGATAATGTTGTAAAAGGTGTTATAGTTCTGCAAAGCTATAACAACCCTAATGCATACAATGAGGGACATATATCATTAATGGAGATGGTTGCTCAGGAGATGGCCAAAGTTATGCAGAGGGCTGAGATGATTCAAAATCTGATAAATGCAAAAAACAAAGCAGAGGAGAGTGAGAGGTTAAAAGGTGCGTTTCTTTCAAATATGAGTCACGAGATACGCACACCTTTGAACAGCATTATGGGTTTTCTTCAATACCTGAAACACGAAAACCCCGGTGAACAGGAGAGACAACACTACTACAATGTTATTATGGATAGCGGTAACAGGTTGCTGAACACTATTAATGATATTGTGGAGGTGTCTAAAATTGATTCCGGACAAATTTCTGTAAACCTCCAAAACGCCCATTTGGGAGAGTTGATTAATGAAGTTCAAAGGACTTTTGAGGCAAAATGTGCACAAAAAGGGCTAACCTTTATTTTCAACAGGGGGTGCAAGGATGAAGATAAAATTGTTAAAATAGACTCTTACATTGTAGGGAGAGTTGTTTCAAATTTGATTAACAATGCTATTAAATTCACAGAAAAGGGGCATGTAGAGGTGGGTTGCAATATGAGCGATAATATGCTTAATGTATATATTAAAGATACAGGGGCCGGAATCCCGGAAGATAAACTTGATACAATTTTCAGAAGTTTTCAGCAGGCAGACAGTAATATAAACCGTAAATACGAAGGGTCGGGGCTTGGCCTGGCAATTGTTAAAGGATATGTCAATCTGCTGAAAGGAGAAATAAGGGTAGAGTCAAAGCCGGGTGCCGGAAGTACTTTCTATGTTTCGTTTCCTTATCAGGGGTAGAGTCTTGTAATTTCCCAGCTTACCTCATCGATCTCCCCTGGAGAGATCTCTTTTTTTGAGTATGCAAATCTGTCATGAGTCCTGCCTGTGTTTCCCTGCCAGAATTCGAAATAGTGCGGTTTAACAATGTAACCACCCCAGTGGGGTGGGCGCACTATATTCTCTTTGTTTGCCAGAAGACGGCTTATATTATTGTCAAATTCTGCTTTATTTTCCAAAGGTTCGCTCTGTTTTGAGAGTGCCGATGATATACGGTTGAGCAGAGGCCTGGAGTTGAAATATGCCTCCGACTCCTCCTCTTCTGTTTTGTAAACTCTCCCCTCTATCCTCACCTGCCTCATAGTGAATATCCAGTAAAACAGAAGGGCAACATTGTTATTGTTCTCAATATCTCTCCCTTTCCTGCTGTTGTAATTTGTAAAGAATGTGAAACCCTTTTTGGAGTAATCCTTTAACAGCACAACCCTTGCAGAGGGTGTTTTATTGCCTGTAGCAATAACCATTGCGTTTACCTCGTAACTATCAAGTGGATGCTTAACGGATGCATCTCTCTCATCTTCAAACCATCTGTCAAATGCCAGGAAGGGATTATCAGGCATATTCCCGTCTTTAAGGGGAGGGTTAATGTAATCGTGTCTAAGCTGTTTTATACTCATAAAATCAGAAGATAAGAGTTATTAATGTAACAAATACGCTCCAGGAACTTATTCCGTAAATGAAAACAAGCTCGGTGTTGCCACTGATGCCGTATTTATAGATGCTGTATGATGTTGATAATATAACCAGTCCAATTATAATAAATCCGGCAGTGCCCAGAACTCTTTCACTTGCAATTACTGCTGTCTGAAAGGTTATAATGAGGGTGGGTAGCAGGATAAATATTACCAGTGCCATAATATTGTGAAGAAGGCGTCTTACTGTGGATTTTAATGTTTTAAAACTGTACGGCATCATGTTGTGTGGTACCAGAGCCAGGAGTGTGAATGCGGCAAAGGTGTAGTCGACATACAAAAGGTATCTTTCGTTTTCTCCCAGGTAATAGTATCTGGCCAGCAACCAGAAAAAGACATAATGCAACATAGCAGTAACCAGCAGAAGAAGTTTGTATCCTCTTACAGACTTTTTACCGTATAGCACTTTATTGCTTAAAAAACTGAGAGTATGAAGCTTAAGATCAATAATGTAATTTTGCAACGCTTTATGAACTACATAAGGGATAAGCAAAGCATATAACGAACCAATCACAATAATTCCTATCTTTATCCACAACATTTAGACAATATTTAGAGCAAAAATAGTAAAATAGGGGATGAAAATATTCAACTCATCACAGATTGCGCAGATTGACGGTTATACAATAGCAAATGAACCTGTAAGTGAGGCAGATCTTATCAGGAGAGCAGGCAGGAAGGTGTTTGAGTGGTTAAAGGAGAATCTGCCCAAAGGGAGGGAGATATACATTTTCGCAGGAGAGGGCAACAATGGCAATGACGCAATTACGCTTGCCACACTGTTGGCAAGAAAGGAGTATGATTGCCGGCTTTATCTTATTAACGGGAAAAAAATGCGCTCATCACTGAGGAAAGAGCTTCTGGGTGAGATCTATATTTTTGGAAGTGTTAAAATTTTTGACATATCCACAGCAGATGACATTCCGGTAATACCGGATGATGTCTATGTATTTGACGGTATATTCGGGACAGGTCTTAATCGTGCTCCTCAGGGGCTGTATTGCAATGTCATTGATGCTATAAACAGCTCGGGAGCGAGAGTTATATCAATAGATCTCCCGTCGGGTTTGTTCACCGAGGATAACCCGGACTCTCATACAAGAAGCATAATTGAGGCAGACTATACACTGACATTTGAGTTCCCTAAGCTTTGCCTCTTCTTTAAAGAGAATTACCGGTATGTAGGGCAATGGGAAATATTAAACATTGGTCTTAATCAATGGATAATTGAATCTGTTGAGACTCCATTTCATATGGTTACACCTCAGGAGGTAGGTGAGGTGTTTGTAAAAAGGGATAAGTTCTCGCATAAAGGAGATTACGGCCACGCCCTCATTGTTGGAGGTTCTTACGGAATGGGAGGAGCAGCGGTTCTTGCGGCAAAGGCGGCCATGAGGGCAGGTGCAGGGCTTGTAACAGCGCATATACCAAGATTACTTTATGATATAATGCAGATAACTGTACCGGAGGTTATGTGTTCGGTAGATAAATCAGATACTGTGTTTACTTCCGTTGAGGATATTAAGAAATACAAAGCAGTTGCCGTTGGGCCTGGTCTTGGCAAAGATCCGCGAACAGCTGAAGCTCTTAAGGAGTTATTCATTAAGATTGAGGTTCCCCTGGTTGTGGATGCCGATGCAATTAATCTTGTATCGGGGAACAGCGAATTGTTAAAGGAGCTGCCGGCCAACTCTGTCCTCACTCCACACCCCGGAGAGTTCCGCCGTCTGGTGGGTGAATCGAAAGACTCTTACCAGGAGATATTGAAGCAAATTGAGTTTTCACAGAGACATAATGTTATTGTAATTCTCAAACAGGCGCATACCACAATCTCAACTCCCGACGGCTCCCTCTACCTTAACTCAACCGGAAATCCGGGTATGGCAACTGCCGGCAGCGGGGATGTTCTGGCAGGTATAATTGCGGGACTGCTTGCACAGGGGTATCAACCAAAAACAGCAGCTATTATTGGAGTTTATCTCCACGGTCTGGCAGGTGACATAGCTGCATCAAAAGGGTCGGAGAGGTCTCTTATTGCAGGAGATATAACAGATTGTCTGGGGAAGGCCATTTCCCTCAGCATCAGTGATTTTAAAGCCCTTGACAATAAAAAGAGAAGATGACAGAATTGATTGATAATTACGGCTGGTTGCTTCCCGTTATCATTTTTTTTGGGAGGATTGTTGATGTATCTCTGGGAACTCTCAGGATTATCATGGTATCAAAAGGGCAAAAGTACATTGCTCCGGTAATTGGTTTTCTGGAGGTTCTTATATGGATTGTGGTAATCTCCGAAATTTTTTCCCGAGCTAATGATATATTTGCATACCTGTCGTATGCGGCCGGATATGCTACCGGAAACTTTATCGGGATACTCATTGAGCAAAAGATTGCTATGGGAATACTGCTTTGCCGTGTCTATACAGTAAAGAACGGAAAGGATCTTGTAGCAATTCTAAACAGTCACAATTTTGGAGCAACCCTTATTCACGGAACCGGATCGTTAGGGGAGACAGATATTGTTGAAACAGTCGTGGACAGAAAGTTGTTTAAAAAAGTTGAAGGGATATTTACCAGATTCGACAGCAATGCTTTTTATATAGTTGAGGATATTAGAACAAAAAATAAGGGTATATTTCCTAAAAACGGCTCACTGCTGCAGCGATGGAGGCCAGGGAAATAGCTAAACTGTCAATAGTATGAAAAATCTCTCTAAGTCTTTGTTTATCTCTTTTTTTATAGTTGTACAATTTACTCTGCTTGCCCCCCGGATTAATAAAGTATTGGCAAATGAGAACAGTGTGGGAGAATTACCTGTGATTTCATTGCTGACATGTTCACCGGGCGGAGAGCTTTACTCTACCTTTGGACACAGTGCCCTTAGAGTCTATTATCCGAAAACAGGGCAGGATTTAGTATTTAATTTTGGAATGTTTGACTTTAATACACCAAATTTTTATTCTCGATTTGTAAGGGGGAAGCTGGAGTATATGCTTGGAATTCAATATATGGACGATTTCCTGTATCAATACCGTTATGAGAACCGGAGTGTAGTTGAGCAGATACTTCAGCCGGACAGCAGCCAGACAATTGCTATAATGAACAGATTGGAATATCTTTACAGACCTCAGAACAGATATTATCTCTACAGTTTTTTATACAAAAATTGCACAACAGAATTAAGGGACCTCATTCTCAGCGAAGCTGGTACAGAGAATGATTTCTTTAACGAGAAAATTGAAAAAACAAACAGAACACTTATAAACGAGTATATAACCGGGTGGACAAAATTTGGAATAAGTATAATACTAGGTTCCTCACTGGATTCAAAAATTGACAACTTTCAAAGTATGTTCCTTCCCGATTATCTTTACAGCAATTTAAGTAAAGCTTATAACGGAGAGGTTCTCCTGGTAAAAGAGGAGGAGACTTTATTTGAAAGAACAACACCGGAGAGGAAAAGAGCTGTGTGGGAAACAATATTTTCTCCCTTTGCCGTTTTTGCTGCACTGCTTTTATTAATTTCTCTGACCCTTTACAAAGGCAGGTACAGATTCATCGAGTATATGTATCTGCTCTTTTTTGGTCTTTTGGGTACTTTTCTGCTATTGATAATTTCCATAACAGATCACACCGAACTTTATAATAACTATAACCTGCTATGGTGCAATCCTTTGTGGGTTGTTTTTGTGATTACTTCACGCCTGAAATCAGAGAGAGCAACAAAGATAATTTCAATTGTCTTCCTGGTTCTGCTCACTATTCTTGCTGTTGTATGGATATCAGGCCTTCAGTATGCCCACAGTGGTTTTGTTGTTATAGCTATTACAATGGCCATTTCTGCCATTTATCGCGTAACAGGCAAACGATTATAAAGACTCGTCAGACAGATACTCTAACTTTTCTGTTTGGAGGTGCAACAACCCACCTTTGATACAACAAACGACCGTTGTAATATACCTTAATATTGTGCCCTCCCGGCTTCACTCTCAACTCACGAACTCTGGGAGGTCTGTTGCGTGGAGAGTTGTTCATTGTAAAAGAGATTCTGTCGTCAACGACTATCGTAACGCGGCTATACCTGTAGCTGTCCTTAACAAAAACTATATGAGAGACAGCGTTACGGGGAGGGTGATAATTACGGGGTGATGAGCGGCGATATACCGAACCCCTGTCATGAGCCGGACCCGGCGAAACATACAGTGCTCCGCAACTGCTCAGAAGAATGAGTGCCAATATTGCAAATACAAATCTTTTCATCTTATTACAGTTTTAATTAAGAAATATCGGATTAAAATTAGCGGTTAAATTGATAATAGCAAAGATGCTGCCAAAAAAAGGCCGGTTGAAAAAGCCGGCCTTCCATAAATGCTATTTATAAAACACTACAGCTCCGGTTCAAAAATAAAAGTCATTTTGTTGCCCGTTGTAAAGATGCTCTTTGCAAATTTATGAATTGCTTCTGCATCAATTTTTTCCAGTAATTTCTTCTCGCCTGAAGTGATATCCGGAACTCCTTTCAGGGCCCCTGATATTATTGACAGCCATGATGGATCCTCTCTGTGATCGTTATATACCTTTTCGAGGTAGAGTGTAGTCTCTTTTAACTCTCTCTCCAAAGGCCCCTTTTCAACCAGGATGTCTATCTCATGTTGAACAACTTCAAGCAAATCGTCAACAAGTGATGGGTCGGTATCAAACTCAACAGAGAATCGGGCAATATTGTCAGGCTCTCTTATGAGGTCTCCGCTTACTCCAACATAGTAAGTTCCTCCCTTCTCTTCTCGGATAGATTTCATATATCTGTCCCTGAGAATATAGGTAATAAACTTTGCCACAAGGTTGTTTTCTGTAGTATAAGAGGCATTGCCACTGTAAACCCGGGTAACACCTGCTTTGGTGCTTAACATATTTTTTGCTTTGTACCTCAGATAAACCTCGCCCTTTTGCATCTGAGGTTCGCGTGGATTAAGAGTGAGTTTACCTCTGCTGTCATTTTTTATGGATCCAATATATTTTTCAATATACCCTTTTGCCTCTGACGCGTTTAAAGGTCCTGTGAAGATAAAGGTGTATCCTGCAGGATTTGCAAAATGCAGCCTGTAAAGCTCTTCGAGTATCTCTGCTGTTATACCATCAACAAACTCAGGTGTAAATTTTACAGACATAGGGTTTGAAGAGAATCGCATCGATGTAACTGAGTCTCTGAACCTATTTGTCTCACCAGCGTCTGTCGTAAGATTCTTCAACAACCGGGTTTTTAAATTTTCCACATCTCGCCGGTCTGCTGATGCCGAAGTGAGAAATACATTGAGAATATTGAAAAACTCATTGATTCCTTTAACCTCGAAATTCCCTGTGATTTCGTTATCTCTGTGTCTTATTCCCGGTTTAACCGAGACATTGTTTGATAAAAACCATTTACCAAGTTCGTTGCGGTTAAAACCGTTAAAACTATAGTTTAACAGGAAGCTCTCAAGTAATTTAATCTGTTCGGGAGATTGCGGATATGCATAACCACCCGGCCTGAAAGCCGTCATTCTTATGTTTTTATCCTTACCATACTCCTCTTTCCAGATAATACGGGCTCCGTTTTCCAGTATCCATTCAGTAGTTGAATCCAACTGCTTGTCATGTTTAATATTAAGGTCGTCAGATGTAACAGTTCGTTCACTGATTACTCTTCCGGGAGTAATTATCTGGCTGAACTTCATCTTCTTGTCTGCGACAGGTATAAACTTTTCCAGATGGCTGTTCATTACCTCATCAAGTAACTCAAGAACCTCATCCTCATCAGGTAGGTATTGTGCATCACTTTCGGGGACTGAAAAAATTATTACTCTGTTATGGGCACTCAACAGCCGCTCTATGTTAGAGTTAACATCTTGTAAAACAAGTTGTCCAAGCATCTCTTTAGATAAACTGTAGTACTCATCAATATCAAGAAGAGGGTATTGCCTTGTAAAATGGTCAACTGCAAAAGATACAAAATCGGAGTTTTTAGGATTTTTTGACCTGTTGTAGTTTGCTTCAATCTGCCTCATTACTCTTGTAGTTGAAGCATCAAACTCCTCCTGATCGAAGCCATGTTGTCTAACTCTCTCTATTTCGTTAAAAATAGCTCTTAGAGCACTAAGAGTAGATTTATTATCGACAGGTAACCCTGTGAGGGTAAATTTTCCGGAAGCATAACTGATATCTCCAAAGACCGGAATAAGTGAGCGTACCAAAGAGTCGGATCCTTCAGCAGCTACCTGTGCTCTTATTTTGAACATATCCAGAAAAAGATACTTAACCAGCTCTTCGTGAAGTGCTTTATTGGTCTGTCTCTGCTGAGTTGTAAGGTGAGGTATCTTAACCGTCATTCTTACCGAGAGAGCCCTGGTCTCGGGGTCGGTGTTGAAAGCAACAATTGGTTTTTTATTATCGGGTATAGAGTATGATTCCCTTTTTGCACCATTTTCTACTTTAGGTATTGTTGAGAACCGTTTAATTATTCTCTCCTCTATATCCTGGGGGTTAATATCTCCTACAACAATAACTGCTTGTAAATCGGGCCTGTACCACTTGTGATAATAGTCGATGAGCGTCTCACGGGTAAATGTGTTGATAATTTCGGGAAGACCAATTACATCTCTCTCGGCAAATCTGGATCCTGTCTGCTCTGCCCGGTTGATACCTTTCATCATACGGGTTCTTGAATCGTCTCCCCGTCTCCACTCTTCTCTGACAACGCCTCTCTCTGCCTCAATTTCATCCGGTTCGCAAGAGATATAGTGAGACCAGTCGTGCAGAGCCAACAGGGCAGAATCTATAGCGGGAGAGTGATCGGCCGGCACAGCGGATATGTTGTAAACAGTCCTCTCCATTGATGTGTAGGCATTAATATTGGCGCCGAACTTAACACCTATCCCGGCAAAATAGTTGAGAAGTAGCTTGTCGGGGAAGTGTTTGGTTCCGTTGAATGCCATGTGTTCCAGAAAGTGGGCCAGACCTCTCTGGTCTTCGTTCTCCTGAAGCGAACCCACATTGTGAACAATAAAAAACTCCACTCTGCCTTTTGGGTTTTGTGCGTGTCTTATGTAGTAGGTGAGTCCGTTTTCCAGTCTTCCTATTTTATAATTTTTGTCAACGGGCAGAGCCTGTGACAGACCGGGTATCTGAGTATAACCTGCAACCGATAGCAGCAACAGGGTTATCAGAGATATGATTATTTTTAATCTTTTCATTATTTATTAGCTATTTTGCTTTTATATTCATCTCGTTAAGAAGGTAGCCGGCCCCGGAAAACTTTTCAATCACCCAGAGTACATACCTTATATCAACATTAACACACTTGTTCATTTGTGGATGGAAGAACGCATCTCCTGCAAGCGACTCTTTATTTCCGTCAAAGGCCAGTCCCACAAGTTCTCCCCTTGCATTGAGAACAGGACTGCCTGAGTTACCTCCGGTTATATCATTATTTGATAGAAAATTCACATACATCGTGCCATTCTCTCCCCATCTTCCCCAATCTCCTTTTTTAAGAAGCTGAAGCATTTGCGGCTTAATATTGAACTCATAGCTGTCGGGATTGTATTTGTCAAAGAACCCCTGAGTTGTGCTTCTGGCACTGTAATGGATTCCGTCCGAAGGAGATATCGGACCCACAGTACCGTAGGTAAGGCGCATAGTTGAATTTGCATCCGGGTATTGTGTCACACCCTTCTCTTTTCTCATTTGGTACATAGCTCTGGTATACTGTGCTTCCAGTCCTGTTATGCTCTCATCTCCCATCATATCACTCTCTTCCTGATTGAATTCGGTTATTCTGGCCGAGCGTGTAAGCAGAGGCAGAGGGTCGTCTATGAACAGAGAGAGAGGTTGATTACTCTTTACTGCTTCCCGGAAACGGGGTGGGTCCAGCAAGATGGAGGTAGAAAAGACAAACTCTGTGATAGCAATGGCATTACCATTATAACTGTCGTATAACTCATTGAGGTAGTCTCCCCAGTACTCTCTTGAGACATTTGCAAAAAACTCTCTTAACTGGTATTTCATCAACTCTTTTTCTACTTCCAGCACACTATTGGCGTATCCTCTTTCTATGTTATTAACCAGAGTGCGATGGTGAGCAGATCCCACAAAAAGAGTGTCCAGATTCTCCCTCTCTTTTGCCGTTCTCAGAGAGTTAGTGCGGTTGCCCAGATATACAAATCCCTGTCCCGACACCAATGTCTCTCTAAAGTACTGTTTCTGTCTAGTAATATCTTCCCTGCTCTTATATCCCTCTTCCAGCTTTAGAAGCAGATCTCCCCATTTTTCTGCTCTTTCCGGTGATGCATCAATCCATCTCTGCAGCTCCTTCTCTTTAGCCCTGTTGATTTCTACGACACCAAAACGGCGGAAGTTGTAAATCTCTCCGGCCAGATACTCCTGAACATTACTTATGCCAAAATAGTGATCGGCATAAATAAGTCTTGTTGCCGGGTCCTGCTCCATGAAGTTGTTCATTATCCTTAGCTTGTTCTCTCTTAACTTAACTGAAACCGGATTTGTAACCCGCTCTTTTTCGTTAACACCAAACGAGGAGTTGTAGCGGTTTGTCCTGCCCGGATAACCGATTACCATTGTAAAATCTCCCTCTTTTACCCCTTTTGCAGATATTGTCAGACTCTTTTTGGGAACAATGGGGACATTATCTTTTGAGTAGGCAGCAGGTTGTCCGTCGGGAGTGCCATATACCCGGTACAGGGCAAAATCTCCTTTGTGCTGTGGCCACTCCCAGTTATCGGTGTCGCCTCCAAAAGCAGCAACTGATACAGGTGGTGCTCCAACCAGGCGTACATCGGTATAAACCTGGTAGTAGAAGATGTAATACTTTGACCCCCTCCACATTGAGGAAAGCATTACCTCCATTCCGCTTGCTGCAGAGTGCTTTCTCTCTATTACAGAGGAGATTCGCCTCATTCCGGCTCCCTGTCCTAAAGAGCGTAAAGAGTCGGCAACAGCCCTTACTTCTTCAGTTGCATCAATTGCTTTTCTCAGAAAGTAGACAGATTTGCCTTTAATGTGTATCTCCTGTGACCGGTCCATTGCCCAGAAACCATCTTCAAGATAGTTCTTTTCGGGCGTGCTTAAAGAGTGTATATCACCGTATGCGCAATGATGGTTTGTTATAAGCAGCCCCTGTTGTGATATCATACTGCCAGTGCAGCCGAAATCGAGTGATACGATAGCATCGCTTAGAGAAGCAGTGTTTTCGTCGTAGATAATCCTTGGGTCTGTTTTAAGACCCGCTTCTCTCATCTTGTTTGCAAGATTTTTTTCAAGAAGGTTTATAAGCCACATCCCCTCATCTGCTCCCGATGTGTTAAATACCGAGAGCAGTATGAAGAGTGCAACAGTTTTAGAAATGTATTTCATAACTGTTTTACTGTATGTAAAAGACTTTAGTTGACGGTACCTGCAATATCTATTGTGGCACCTTTATCGGTGAATGTGAATTTCGGTTCTACATCCTCCATCTCTCCGGCCCTGTTTTTAATAGTCCAGACACTTCTGTTAAGAACTTCCCATATTTTGTCATCATCCAGAGCATCTTTCGAATATTTAATACGGAAACAGTACTGGTCGTCATCGTTGAGAAGAGTCTCAATTGAGATGAATCCCGGTATCTGTGAAAGATGGTTCGACAGGAAAGGCAGATTCCTGGTTATAATTGGTTTGTCGAGGTTAGGATAGACAAGTTCGTAAGTGGCTTCATTTTTTCCTGCCCACTCCTCCTGGTTGTTTTTAAACACAACAGAAAAAGTGTTAAACTGACGAATTAGAAACTCTCTCCTGCTTATAGTATCTACATCTGCCGACATTCCAATATACTCGAAATTGACTTTAACTATTCTGGTTCCTCCTCCGTGTACAGGCATCTCCAGTTGTTTCATCTCCACCATCGATTTGATAAAATTATGATCGATAGGTTCGTCTGGGTGCATATAAAGTCTTACAGTGAGAGGGCATGAGTACTCGGTCTCTATTCCGTAATAAGCCCTTCCTGAGTTGCGGAACTGGAGGCCAAGGTAATTAGGGTCCATTCTGTCGTACATCTTTTCGGTAAATATTGTAATTACCTTAATCTGCTGTACATCCTCGGGAGGTGTTGCAATTTTAAACTTCGAAGGCACATAGATAAGCTCTCTTATCTTCTCTTCTGTAATCTCTTCAGGCACATAGTATATATCTACATATGAATGTTTTACAAAAGTTTTAACACCATAAACTCCGGGAATCTTCTGCAGGGTTGCCGAGAATGCCATAGAGCTTCCATAACATGTAATTGAGCGAAGTCCCTCTACTCTTATCTTTTCGAGTTGCTCGTGTTTTGCCTCGTCTCCCCATTTTACATCAATTGTTGGTAGTTCCATTGTACCACCAAGCCAGAGAGCTACAGCAAACAGTACAGCAGTTAGCACTGCAGGAAGCCAGCGGAAACTCTTTTTACCGCCGAATGTCAGTGCCTCCTGGTTGCAGCTTGCAATACACTCTCCGCAAAGGTTGCAATCTACATTTTTAACAGCACCGGTTTTATCAACATCTATTCCGTAAGGACATTTTTTTGCACAAAGGCCGCAGTCGTTGCACTTCTCCTCAGATCTCACAACTTTAAGCAGAGGAAAGACTTTTACCTCAAGATAGAGAACTTCCCAAAGATATCCAATTAAAGAGGCAGCTGCCAGAAGATAAACCCAGGATACGGCCAGACCGCTGAAATTAATAAGCGCAAAGATACCCACCAGCACAACGAATGTTATTGCATATTTGAAAATGTTGCTCAATGCTCCCAGCGGGCAGAGATACTTACACCAGAACATTTTTACAAACAGATTACCAAGGACAAATACAGCAATGGCAACCAATGCCATCCACATAGTAAGCTCTCCCTTGAATCCTGTTGCCAAAGCATAATAAGGATCGAAATTTTTGCAGAATAGTTCCGAACTGGTAAGTGTTGTGTGGAAAATCCAGAATAGCAATACATACTTAAATAAGCGCAGTAGCTTATCGGCAACTGTTCCGTAATTTATTGTAATCTCTTTTATTTTAAGTGCTTTTCTTAGTTTTCCCAGCCATTCGGTTGCCCAGCCGAGCGGGCAGAGATATCCGCAGAACAGTTTACTGAACAGTATTACACCTATTGCAAGCACAACACCCATCATAATCTGAGTGGCTGTCATACTGCAGGCCATAGAACCCTTTACAATATAAGTTCCCAGTGTCTGAAGACCTCCGAAGGGACAATAAGCTTCAGGATCTACCTTGTCATTTCCAAAAATTTTTGTCAGGAAAATGACAATCGCAACGATTACTCCCCACTGTATTAAATGGCGGAGCCAGTTTTTTTTGAATTGTTTCATTTTTTGAAGGTTAATTAAAGTAGTTTATTTTTTGAAGTTCAATGTTTTATCGTAGAAAGTTGCTTGACCGGAATCTTGTATATTTATTTGCAATAGATGTAAAAACTGAGTTTTTTTTACAAAAATGGTGTAAAAAAATAAAATACATAAAGCGAAATTAACTAAATTTGCGAGAATCCTATGTTTTTTAATGTGCAATTTAACTTTGATTTGTTAACATTTTTAAAGTAAATTGCTGTAATCGATAATTTTATGTAACTACTTAACATATTTTATTAACCAACCCTAAATATCGAACTGTGAAAAAATTATTGGTATTTATGTTATTATCCGTATGGATAATGCCAAAAATCTCCGTTGCAAGTGCACAGGAGAGGGTAACATTAGAGGGAAAAATTACGCTCTTTGAATCTAACGAGCCGGTTCCCTTTGTTCATGTTATCATTAAAGAGCTTAATGTATGGGGTATTTCAGATGAAAAGGGTCTTTTTCGGATTACAGGAATAATTCCGGGAAACTACACTCTTGAAGCATCATGTCTGGGATATCAGAAAGTCACTACACCGGTGGCCCTGCAGAGAAGTGTAAAAGATTACCGCATCCAGATGAAGGAGGAGAACCTGACTTTATCTGATGTAGTTGTGACGGCAGTTGCCGGCTCCAGCTTAAACTCGTCCTCGAGAGTTGACAAAAGGGCCATTGAGCACCTTCAGGCAACAAGTTTGTCGGATGTTATGCAGCTAATGCCCGGTAACTTAATTAAAAACCCCACGCTGACTAGTGCTAACAGGATTACAATCAGGTCAATAAACGAGGGCGAAACCAACATGAGAGGTGTGGGTGTTTTGGTAAACGGAGCAAAGATCTCCGGTGACGCCGCAATAGACTCAGACCTGATTGACTTCAGAACTATTTCAACAGATAATATCGAATCAGTTGAGGTACTGAAGGGTGTTTTGTCAGCCGAATATGGTGATGTGACATCGGGAGCTATCCTGGTGACGACCAAAGTCGGACGAACTCCGTTTGAAGTTCGTGTAAAATCAGACCCAAGGACAAAAGCTGTTTCAATAGGTAAGGGTTTCTCACTCGGTGAGAAAAAGGGTAACCTTAATGTCGATGCAGATTATGCCCGCTCATTTGTTGACTGGCGTTCACCTGTAAATATTTTTGACAGAACCACATTGGGTGTAACATATTCCAATATTTTTAATATAAACGATATGCCCTTGAGATTTAACGCAAGGGTAAGCGGTTATGTTGTAGGAAACAGTGTTACAAGTGACCCGGATGTCTCAAAGCTGGACTTTACCAAAAGGAAAGACAACAACCTCAATGTTTCCATTTACGGTAACTGGCAACTTAACAAACCCTGGATAACAACACTTAACTACAATATTTCGGGTTCTTACGGAACTCAAAACAATCAGAAATATACAGTTACTAATCAACTTCCTCTCCCGACAACCAACACAAAAATTGAGGGTGTTGCTCTTGGTTACTTCACCGCTACACTCGATGAGAGAGATGAGAGAAGAGAGGAGATTCCTATCTATTTCAATGCAAAACTTACAGGTAATCTTAATAAAAATGCCGGAGGCGTTTTATTTAGAACCATGGCAGGTGTTGAGTTCAATACCAGAGGTAACATGGGTGAAGGATTATACTATGTAGGCCCTTCAACTCAGTATTTCAGACAGAGAAAGTACACCGAGATACCATTTATGTCCGACCTCAGTGCCTTTGTTGAGGAGAAGGTTACAGTACCTGTAGGGGGAGACAGGAGTGCCCTTGAGCTTATGGCCGGTTTGCGTTTCAATAAGATGCTGGTCTTCGGGTATGACTATAATCCTACTTTAGACCCAAGATTTAACGCCAGGTATAATATAATAAAAGAGAAGAAAACAGGATTCCTGAGAGAGCTTGCCATTAGAGGCGGCTGGGGAGTTATGCAGAAGCTGCCATCAATGGGCTTCCTCTATCCCGATTACAACTATCTGGACAATGCTGTTTTCCAGTACAGAAATGCTACCGGTGATGAACTTGTTGTTATTAACACCATGGTTATTGACAACAAACTCGATTACAACCTCAAGCCAATAAAAACAACAAATGCAGAGGTTGGTCTCGACTTCACCCTTGGAGGAGTAAGAGGTAAACTTACATACTTTAACGAGAAGGTGAGGGATGGTATTACAGCCAACTCAAATTATGTCTCTAAAGATGTTGAGTTTTTCGATGTGGTAACTTCGCCCACTGCGGCTCCTAAGTTTGAGTTCGGAAGGGTTTACTACAAAGATGCCTCCGGAAACTATGTGGAGCTGGGCTCGACAATCACAAAAGAATTCCGGTCATACTCAAGGCCCGATAACAGAGGAAGAATTGACAAATGGGGTATTGAGTACGACTTCGACTTTGGAAGAATAGAGTCGATTAACACTTCTGTTATTGTTAACGGTGCCTATATTAAATCGGAAGACACTTCTCCGGGGATGGTTTACTCATACATAAGCGGAGCTGACCCTATTGATTCAAGACAGAAGTATCCTTATGTAGGTATTTACAACGATGCATCGGTACTCTCTATCGGTACAGGTAGAGAGAGACTCTCCACAAACATCAGTCTTGTAACCAGAATTCCGTCAATCAGGATGATTGTATCTCTTACTACCCAGTGTATCTGGCTGGAGAATAACTGGAACCTTTATGATGATGGTAATATTTATACACTGGACGGATCGGGCAACCCGGTTTACGGCGACTACAACAAGAAGAGCAATCTTTCGCCGTTGTACAGAGATCCTGTGTTTTATATGGACCATAGCGGAAACATCAGACCTTTCAGCGATTATTACTCAACTACAGATGCAGACCTTAAGAGACGGCTGGAGATGATGAGAAAGTCAACGGACCTGAGCTACTATTTCCTTGCTACAGGTTATAATCCATATTTTATGGCTAATATCAGGATAACAAAAGAGCTGGGCAATATGGCATCACTTTCTTTCTATGCCAATAACTTTACCAACTCAACTCCAAGGATGATTAATAAGGCAAGGCCGAATGCAAATCCGGTTACCAGGAACACGCCTATTTACTTTGGAGCAGAATTAAAAATCACCCTATAAACTGACGAAGAATGAAAACAATCAAGATATTTTTATTGTTGACTCTCTCTGTTTTAATGACGGGTTGTCTTAAAGATCTAAGATTAGAAGACTTCTCGGAAGAGAAATTGAGTTCAACTATCACAGTGACCGTAAATATGCCTGCGGGATATGATTTTTCGGTTACGGGCCTTGTTATTAAGCTAACCGATCCTACATCGGGGCTTCAGTATTCGGGTGTTACCGATGCAACCGGTAAGGCTACAATAAGAGTAGCCCACGGCAGCTATGTTGCAACTACCGAGTTCAAACACACCGAAGCTGGTGGAATTATCTACATCCTTAACGGAACTACAGAGAGAATAAGAGCCACTCCGGAAGATCCTGCTGCCTTATCATCCAATCTACCTCTGAATATCTCAAAAACCGGACAGATTGTTATTAAGGAGTTTTACTATGGTGGTGTTCAGAATCCATTGACCGGGAGCAATTATGCAAACGATAAGTACATTATTCTGTATAACAACTCCGGAGACATTGCATATCTCGATTCTCTTTGCATTGGTGTAGCAGATCCATACAATGCACCAACCAGCGGAAGACTCTCAAACTGGGTTAAAACGGGAACAACAGAGTTGAGAGACTCTGTTCCAAATATAACCTTCGGTTTTATGTTTCCCGGAACAGGAAGAGATTATCCTCTGCTTCCCGGAGAGGAGGTTGTTCTGGCAACAAATGCAATAAACCACTCTGCCTCCGTACCATCGTCCTGCGACCTTAGCTTACCCGGATATTGGGCTCTTTACGACCCTATTCTCACACCAGGTCAGTCGGTACCTGTTGCAGGTGTTAACAGAATGATAGCATTTTGGAAAATGGGTACATCTAACCAGTTTGTAATATCGGCATTAAGTCCGGCTCTGTTTATATACAATATGGGTGGAAAAACTGTGGCTCAGTTTATTTTGGACACTTACACCTGGAATCCCGGATATGCAACAAACAGAAACTTTGATGTTCTGATGATAGACAAGAACCTTATAGTTGATGGTGTTGAGTGT
>CAZPFI010000005.1:0-34300 GCA_964585795.1 uncultured Muribaculaceae bacterium
CAGCAGATAAATCAAATCATCAATTTGCTCTGTTTTTACCTTTTTGTCAATTAACCTCATCTTAATCTTCTCTCTTGAAAGGTCTGCTAATGAGAGGTTAAGCTTATCGGATGTGTAACCGAGCAATGCTCTGTATAACTCTTCGTAAAACCCTGTATAGAGTGATTGCTTTAACAATGTCTGAGCACTTTTCAACCTTGCTTTGGCAACTTTGTTTGCTCTTCTGTTTTTAATCCCTGCAATATCTCTGTTTCTCTCTACATGTTTTGAAAGTAACCTTTCCAAGATAAATGTAACTACAACAATCAGAACAAGTATAAGGTAGTATAACAACGAACCGGCAAAAAAGAGGTCTCCTCTTTTCAGGTGGGGAGAGCCGGTTTTTATAAAGCGTATGTCATCTGCAATACTTCTGACAACCTGCCTGTTTGGCCCTGCGGTTACATTACTTGCAAACTGTGAAGATCCTGTGTCCCGGCCGACTTTTACTGTCAGATTACCGGATGTGTGGGTTACATATTTTTTGGTTGCAATATCGAAATAGGTGAAGTTGACAGCTGGTATAGTGTACTCCCCGGGAGCTCTGGGAATAAGCGGATACTCAAATTGTTTACTGCCGGACGCACCCCTGACTCCCCTGCTGGTATTGTCTGTTATCTTTACATCATATACCTCAAAAGATGCGGGGAACTCTGTTTTAGGAGCTTCTATAAGATTAAGATTACCGGTCCCGCTGATTGTTACAATTAGCGAAAGAGCTTCATTGGCATTTAAAGAGTCTCTTGACAAACGGGTGTCCATTGAGAAGTCACCAACACCACCGTAAAATGACTCAGGAGCTCCACCCGGCAGCGGATCTACATTTATTCTGACAACCGGGGCTGTCACTCTCTTTCTTACAGTTTGATAGCTATCGAAAAAATCATCAAAAATACTTCTTGAAGAGCGTGTTGCCGATGACCGGATCTGTACCTGACATATCATTTCTGCAGTCTCTATATTGAGAGTTCCGCTTTGCTGAGGCATCAGCATATATCTTCGCAACAGTGCAGAATTGTATATTTTCCCATCAACACTCTCTCTAACGAATTCTATGCTCTGAGGGGTCTCAATCTCCTGACTCCAGAATCCGTTGAAAGTTGGGAATCTTACATCTTCGAAACCGGATATTGGGACACGGGTGTACAGTTTAATGGTAGCTATCAGGTGCTCTCCTTTAACAACTCTGTTTTTGGAGACCGATACTCTCAGAAAAATATCTTCATTGGAAATTGAGGTAGCCTGCTCCGATCTCTCCTGAGTTCTCTCACTGCCCTTAACCACTTCAATTGCAACCGGTTGGGAGGAGATATTATTCCCATCCACCACCACTGTTGCAGCAGGTATTGTAAATTTGCCGACACTTCTTGCCTGAAGTACATAGGTGTAACTTACTGTAAAACTCTCGGTTCTTCTACCATTTATAATTTGAGTGCTGCTCATTGTCGATGAAGTAGGGCCGGCTAAAACATCAAACCCGTTAATTGCGGGAGGAGAAAACGAAGATGGTTGGGCATTGACGGAAAAAACAAGCCGGAAAGTCTCATCCGATTCTACAACCCTTGGAACATCGGTTGTTAAAGCAATCTGTGCAGACAGGCATGCCATCTTTAACAAAAACAGAGCTGTAACAATAAACATTTTATATAATCTCTTCATATGCGCCTGCTTTACCAGTTTTTCTCTTTTTCTCTTCTTTGCATCGATTTTGCTTTCTCTTTATTAACCCTCTCCTGCGTCTCCCTCTCTTTATTCTGTATTGCCTGCAACATCTGCTGTGCTGCCTGAGGTGTTATGGAAGGCGGGGGTTGATTCTGATTATTATCCTGTTTTTTTTCATCCTCACTATTATCGCTCTTTTGATCCTGATTCTGGTCTTTATCATCATTCTTGTTCTGGTCCCGGTTATTCTTCTGATCCTCCTCATTTTTAAGCATCTTCTGGGCATATGCCAGATTAGATCTGGTCTCGTCGTCATCGGGATTAATCCTTAGCGATCCCTTGTAATATTCAATTGCATTTGAGTAGTTCTTTTGAGCAAGTGCATAATTCCCCAAATTATGAAGAACTTTAGACATCAAAGCATTATCTATTATTGAGTCTTTTATTGCAGATACAATTTTCTCTGCCTCTCCGGGATTATCTTTTTTGTACAATACATTACCAAGGTTATAAGAAGCGTGTACAGAACCTGGAGCACGCTCAAGAGCTCGTCTGTAGTCCACCTCTGCCATATCCAGCTCTCCTTTGGAATACGCTTTATTGCCTGAACGAACAGGTCCTCTGTCGGTTTGAGCTGAGGCGGTCAGACAAACAAAACTGAAAAAGAGTGTCAAATACAATTTCATATTACCCCTCCTAATTAAAGAAATTTTTTCCCCTCTTCTCTGTTATTAAAAATTCCAGAAGAAAAAAGAGAAGTGCAATGCCTAAAAAATACATATACTGCTCATCGAAATCTTCGAAAACTACCGAACCGAAACTCTGTTTATCCATCTCCTTTAACTGGTCAAAAATGGCCTCAAGACCAAAATCGGTATTACCCGACCTGACATATACTCCTCCTCCCTCTTCCGCTATGCTTATTAAGGTCTTCTCATCTAGACGAGTAACCACGATGTTCCCCTCCTTGTCTTTCAATAATTCACCATCCGGCATGGGTATCGGCTTCCCTTCAGAAGATCCGACGCCTATTGTAAAAACTCTTACACCCACACCTTTTGCTGTCTTGGCAGCTGCAACCGGATCATCTTCATGATCTTCACCGTCAGATATTATTATTACTGCCCTGCTTGTGTTGGTGCTCTCAATACTAAAGCTTTTAATTGCAAGGTTTATGGCATCGGATATTGATGTTCCCTGAACAGGTACCGAATTTGTATTTATACTGTTTAAAAAGATTTTTGCTGATACATAGTCGGTTGTAATCGGAAGCTGTACAAATGCCTGTCCCGCAAATACAATTAAACCTATTCTGTCCTCTCGTAATTTATCGGTCAATCTCGATATTGCCAGTTTGGCTCTCTCAAGTCTGTTTGGATAGTAATCTGTTGCCAGCATCGAATTTGAGACATCGAGTGCAATCATTATCTCAACTCCCTTACCTTCAACCTCTTTAAGACGGGCACCCATTTGTGGTCTTGAGAGTGCAATAGCAAAGAAAAAGATGGCAATACTCATTAATACCAGCTTAATCCAACCCCGTGCATGAGAAGCGCCTGGCATTAGTTTATCAATAATCTCTCTGTCACCGAATTTTTCAAGTCTCTTCCTTCTTATTCGTCTGTTAATTGAGTGCAGAATAAAGAGAACCGGTATAATCAGAACAATCAGCAGATAATCTATATTGGCAAAGTGTATCATTATTAACAATTTACTATGGGATTCTTCTAATAATAAAAATTCTGACAAACAACTCCAATGCCAGTGCTATCAACGCAATCAATGCATATCTCATAAAGAGCTCTTTATATATTGGAAAAGAATCTATTACAGTTCTGGTTGTCTCCATTCTGTTTATTTCACTATAAATCTCCAACATCTTTGTATTGTCTGTCGCCCTGAAATATCTGCCTCCGGTCTCCTCTGCTATTTGCTTCATCAACTCCTCATCTATCTCCACATTAACTTGTTGTATCTGTACACCAAATGGAGTCATAACAGGGAAGGGAGCTAAGCCCATGGCTCCTACTCCTATGGTATAAACTCTTACACCGTATGTTTTGGCTATTTCAGCTGCCATTAACGGAGATATTTCGCCTCTGTTGTTTACTCCGTCAGTAAGTAGAATAACCACTCTGCTCTTTGCCTGTGAGTCCTTCAATCTTGCAATTGCTGTAGCCAATCCGTTACCAATTGCAGTACCATCTTCAATGAGACCGGTCTCAACCTCTTTCATCATATTAATAAGCGTTGCCCGGTCTGTTGTAAGAGGACACTGGGTAAAGCTCTCTCCGGCAAAAACCACAATACCCATACGGTCTGATGGTCTCTGCGCAATAAACTCTATTGCAATATCTTTTGCAGCACTTATACGGTCGGGCTTGAAATCTCTGGCGAGCATACTGGTAGAGACATCTATTGCAAAAATGATGTCAATGCCCTCTGTATTTATTCTTTCAAAATCATCGGAAGACCTAGGTCTTGCAAGCGCAAAAATAATTGCGGCAAAAGCCATGAATCTAAGAATATTGGGGATATGTCTGATATATTTTTTAACTCTTCCGCCTTTTCCTCTCCATGGTGCCAGAGAGGAGACTGCAAGAGATGGGGATTGCCCCTTAATCTCCCGGTATATGTAAAGTGCAGCTAACGGAATAAGCAACAATTGCAACCAGAGTATTTTTGGATATTCAAAAAACATTTTTTTCCTCCAGAAAATTATACATTAGTCTCTTTTTTCTCTTCTTCAATTTCACTCAGAAATGTTGCATTAACAAATCTCACAGCAGAGGGAACGGAGCTTTCGCACTCTTTTTCAGCAGCTGTATATTTGGCAAACTTAACAAGATCGGAGAGGTTAAGAAGCTCCGACAATTCATTAAAAACATCCCTGTCCATACCGGTCTTCGATAGCTCTTTTAGAATCTCTCCGGTGGTCTGTTCCATTGCCTGAATCTTAAACCGTTCCTCTATGTAAACTCTGAGGGTATCAGTGAGGTTTGTAAAGAACTGTTTCTGGTTTACAAGCCATATTTTTGATGTTCTGATACGCTCAAGTTCCCTTAAGGCAACAATATGCGGAGGATCTGTTACAATAGCTCTTCCAAACAGATCTTTGTTCTCCATTCTGTTTTTTATTGCTTTGTAAATGAGATATATACCCAACATTGCTGCAAGAACTATTCCTGCCCATGGTAAAATCTCCTTTACGGTAATCGGGTAATTCATCTGCTCTTTAACATCATATGGTCTGTATGTGGCAGTATCAATCTGAACTGTAGTGTACTCCAGTCTCACTTCATCAAACCACAATGTGTCAGATGTCCCGTCACTCTTAACTCTTAGTGCTCTGAATTTTGGTAAAACATAAGAACCGCTGTCAAAAGATGTAAGAGTAACTCTGCTCTCAATCTCAATTTTCCCGTTCTTAACAGACAGTGTGTCAATGACAGGTTGACCAATAATCTCAACTCCTTTTACCGGTGGGTCCGGTACTTCAAAGAAGTACTTATCGCCCTGCTCAAGAACCGATCTGAACCGTAGAGTTTTCTGTTTGCCAATAAGAAGTGTATCCTGTGCCATAAAATTTACCTGTTCTTAAAGAGTGAAATTAAGCCCTTAACATAATCTTCGTTTGTGCCGATAGAAACATTGTCTATCCTGTATCTCCTTAATGTTTGCAAAGTATTCTCCTGTACTGTTCTGTTCCAGTTATAGAAATGGTCTCTCACTTTTTTACTGGAAGTATCAATCCACTGCTCTTCACCATTCTCTGAATCGGCCAGTCTTATTAATCCTACATCAGGTAACTCCCTCTCTCTTGGATCATAAATGTTAATAACGCATAAATCGTGTCTCCCCGCAGCAATCTTTATGGCATCTTCATATTTTGGCTTGAGTGAACTGTTAACATCAATCATATCTGAAAGCAAAAAAGCCGTACACCTTTTCTTTATAGCATTTGTTAGGAACCGGAGTGCTTCAGCTATGTCTGTACCTATCTCCTCCGGCTCGAAATCAATCAGCTCCCTTACAATACGCAACAGATGGCTTCTACCCTTTTTTGGAGGAATAAACTTCTCTACCTTAGAGCCGAAGAAAAGAGCACCCACTTTATCGTTATTTGCAGATGCCGAAAATGACAATACAGCAGCTATCTCAGTCATTAACTCCCTTTTTGTTTTTAGCCGGGATCCAAATATTCGCGATCCGCTCACATCAATCATCAAAACAACCGTTAACTCCCTCTCTTCTTCAAAAATCTTAATATATGGGGCATTAAGTCGTGCTGTTACATTCCAGTCCATGTTCCTCACATCATCACCATACTGGTACTCTCTCACCTCGCTGAAAGCCATTCCTCTCCCCTTAAATGCAGAGTGGTACTCACCGGCAAAAATCTGCCTGGACAGACCTCTGGTCTTTATCTCTATTTTTCTGACTCTCTTTAACAGCTCTTTGGACATAACTTTGCAATGTTTACTATGGAACCTCTACTGAGTTTATAATATCTGTAATTATATCTTCAGTTGTAATATTTTCCGCTTCTGCTTCGTAAGTCAGGCCTATACGGTGTCTTAACACTTCGTAACATACAGCTCTTACATCCTCGGGGATGACATACCCTCTTCTCTTAATAAATGCATATGCTTTGGAGGCAATAGCAAGACTTATACTTGCCCTGGGTGATGCTCCGTAAGAGATAAGGTCTTTAAGTTTTCCCAGGTTGTAATCCTGGGGGCTTCTGGTTGAAAAAACAATATCAACTATGTATTTTTCAATCTTTTCATCCATATACACCTCTCTTACAACCTCGCGTGCTCTGATAATATCCTCCGGTTTAAGAACTTTAGAGGCCTCAGGGAATTTACCGCTGTTATTCATACGGATAATAAGCTTCTCCTCCTCTTTTTTGGGGTAGCTTACCACCACTTTAAGCATAAAACGGTCTACCTGTGCCTCCGGAAGCGGATAGGTACCCTCCTGCTCAATCGGATTCTGTGTAGCCATAACCAGAAACGGCTCGGGCAGCTTAAAACTTGAATCACCTATGGTTACCTGGCGCTCCTGCATCGCTTCGAGTAAAGCAGACTGTACCTTAGCCGGTGAACGGTTAATTTCGTCAGCCAGTATGAAATTGGCAAAGACCGGCCCTTTTCTTATTTGAAACTGTTCGCTTTTTTGACTGTAAATGAGAGTTCCTATCAAATCAGCCGGTAAAAGATCGGGTGTGAACTGTATTCTGCTGAACTTAGCATCAACTATTGAGGCAAGTGTGTTTATTGCTAAAGTCTTTGCCAGTCCCGGAACACCTTCGAGCAATATATGTCCGTTTGCCAGTAATCCAATTAAAAGATTCTCTACCAGATGTTTCTGTCCAACAATCACTTTATTCATCTCCATAGTGATCATGTCGACAAAAGCACTCTCCTGCTTTATTCTTTCGTTTAGCTCCTTGATATTTACGGTTTCCATATCATTTGTTTTAGTATTTTTGTATGCATACAAGCTACAAATTTAAGTTTTTTAAGTGACAATGCGTTTCTTTATTTTACTATCATATTGCGGATATCCATTTGTTGGCTGGCAACGCCAGAAAAATGGCATTTCGGTTCAACAGCACCTTGAGAATGCATTCTCGGTAATTCTCTCAGAAAGCATCCTTATAACAGGCGCCGGGAGAACTGATACAGGAGTTAATGCTTTGAACTTTACTGCACACTTCGACTCCTGTAACCCAATCCTGACAAATAATCCAAAGATTCTACTTTACAAAATAAATGCCATTCTGCCTCCTGAAATTGTAGTTCACAACATCTGTCAAATGCATCCGGATGCCCACTCGAGATTTGATGCAATTAGCAGAACATACTGTTATTTTGTTCATACGGTTAAGGACCCTTTTTCCTCGCGCTTCTCTTACTATTTTCCCTATCCTTTGAATACTTCAGACATGAACATCGCAAGCTCATTGTTATTAGGTGAGAAAGATTTTACATCAATGGCCAAGTTACACTCCAAAACAAAAACAAATGTGTGTAATGTAACAGATGCAAGTTGGCAAACCGCATCGATCTTTACAATTCCGGGTATTGAACATCAGGTTTTAAATCATGGTTCAATGTGCTTTACAATAACTGCCAACAGGTTTTTAAGAAATATGGTACGGGCAATTGTAGGGACACTTCTGGAAATTGGCCGAGGCAGGAAAGAGCCCGAATGGGTGACTGAAGTGTTAAACAGCAGGAACAGATGTTCGGCAGGTCAATCTGTACCTGCACACCCTTTGTTTCTGAAAAAAATTGATTATCCGTATAATATTACTTAAACCAAACTTTACACAACATTGTTTTTTTACTAATTTGGCAGAAATAATTAAATTCCCCCTTCTGATGGAAAATTATTTTACATTAAACAGTAACAATTTCAATCTCCTTACAAAGATTCATGATGAGATTAATGTTTTTTTCCTGGTAATCGATAAGAATGGAGCAATTCTGCAATGCAACAAATATGCATCAGATTGTCTTGGTTACACCACCGTAGAATTTAATGGACGCAATATATTGGATTTGTACCCCCCATCTTACAAAAAAGAGGTAAAAACTGTTTTACTGGAGGCAATTAGTGGAAAAACTGTAAGTTGTGATTTACCTATGTTAAATACACTGGGTTTTGAAGTACCTGTAGAATCGTCCATGACATTGGGAGTATGGAATAATAAAAAGGTGGTCTTTTCTGTGTGTAAGGATATGTCCGGCAGCACTCTCTCAGAGAGAATTTTTTCAACAGTATTTGAATTCAATGCACATTCAGTTGCCATATCTGAGTTTGAAACGGGACGATTTCTGGATGCCAATCAACGCTTTTTGGAGATCTTTAATTTCAAAAAAGAGGAGATTATTGGAAAAACCTCTGTGGATCTTGGAATCTTTAGCGTTTTGACTCGTAATAAAATAATTTCCGAATACAACAGAAACAATCAGCTGATAGACTATCCTATTGATATACAGTATAATAATACTACATTTAGCTTTTTGTTATCTGCAAAAACATTTCAGTATGAAGCGAAAAAATTTTGGATAACATTTTTCAACAATGTTACTGAGTTAAAAAAAATTCAGCACAATCTTCAGGACTCCATCAACCAGTTCTCTGTTGCAGTACGGGGAAGTAACGACGGTATCTGGGACTGGAATATTGAAACCAATAACCTTTATTTATCGGTGAGATGGAAAGAGCAACTTGGCTATGAGGATCACGAATTACCCAATAACTTTTCGACATTCGAAGGAAATCTCCATCCCGAAGATAAACCTCGTGTGCTGGAATATGTTGATAATTATCTTAACGGAAAGATTAATAATTACGATATCGAATTCAGAATGCTTCATAAAGATGGTTCATACCGTTGGATCAGAGCCAGGGGGGAGGCACTTAGAGATTCTCAGGGCAGGGCATATCGCATGGCTGGATCACAGACCGATATTACCGAAAAGAAGCTTAAAGACATTGAAATAGCCCAAAAGACAGCTACACTGGAGAACTTCTTTAATATAAACCTCGACCTTCTTTGCATTGCAGATTTATCAGGAAGGTTTGTCAAGGTAAACAAAATGTGGGAGGAGATACTGGGACACACCGTTGAAGAGCTTGAAAACAGCCGCTTTCTTGATTTTATACATCCTGATGATTTAGACGCTACTTTAAAAGCAATTTCCACTCTTAAGAAGCAGGAAACAATTCTGAATTTCATAAACCGTTACAGAATGAGAGATGGGAATTACAGACACATAGAATGGAGGTCACATCCGTCAGGAGAGTTTATATATGCAGCAGCAAGGGACATTACACAGCACCTCCAGATGGAAAAATCCTTAAAGGAGCTTGTGTCCACAAAGGATAAATTACTCTCAATTATAACTCACGATCTCAAAAACACTTTCAATACAATTCTGGGGTTTTCCGAATTACTGCTTAACAACTCTCTTGAATACACCAAGGAAGAGCAGGAAAAGTTTATCTCAATTATTAACACATCGGCAAAGAATACACATAATCTGTTGCAGAATATGCTAACATGGTCAAGACTACAAACAGGTCAAATGTCAATTAAACCAGTTGTTGTTAACTTGAGTAAACTGACAGATGAAGTGTTTTCGGTTTTATCTGCTGCATCTGCAAGAAAGGAAGTTGGTCTTATAAAGGAGATCAATGATGATTTGTCAGTTTCAGCCGATTTGAATATGATTGAGATAGTAGTCAGAAATCTGCTGAATAATGCAATCAAGTACTCACACAACGGAGGCGAGGTAAGAATTTCTGCAGAAGCTGGCAATGGACACACATTGATCACTGTTTCGGATAACGGAACCGGGATGGATAAAAAGACTCTTAACTCTCTGTTTAAAATTGGAGAGACAAAATCTAAAGATGGTACTGTGGGAGAGAGTGGAACGGGAATGGGATTGATTCTCTGTAAGGAGTTTATAGAGAAACACAACGGCTTAATATGGGCAGAGAGCGAATCCGGTACAGGCAGTAAATTCTCCTTTACTATACCTAACCATGAAGTATAATCTATCGCTCTTGTTTTAAATCTCTTTAAGAGTATTTTATCGGTAAAACTATTTTTTTTATATATTTTAGTTACTTTTGCAACCAAATTTTAATCAAAATGGACGAAGGCCCGTATCATAGTAAAAAGATTATTTATTAACCAATCCGTAAGGGGCTTCGTATAACTCCTTACCGGAGTTAAAGGTAAGGAGACAAATCATGGTTCAAATAAAACTTGATTTTCACAAGTTAATAGAGAACAGGGAGTGGAAACTGTTAAAGACCAGACTTCAGGAGTATGATTCATTTGAAATAGCCGAGATAATAGAAGATCTGGACAATGCTAATGACATCATTCTGTTCCGCCTGCTTTCTAGAGAACAATCAAAAGAGACATTTCAACACCTCTCACACGAAAAGCAGGAGAAGATAATTGAGGGACTTGCTCAGAATTTAAATAAAATTTCGAGTTTGCTTAATGATCTCAATCCCGACGACCGGACTGCCTTTCTTGAAGAGCTCCCGGGAGAGATAACCCAAAAGATGTTGCAACTTTTGTCTGTTAAGGAGCGCAGAATCGCATCTCAACTACTTGGCTATCCCGAAGATAGCATTGGGAGACTGATGACTACGGAATATGTAGCGGTAAAACCTTATTTTACTGTTGAACAAGCACTTAACCACATTAGAAAATTCGGAAGTGACTCCGAAACACTAAATATTGTATATGTTGTAGATAATAACTGGAAACTGATCGATGACATCCGGATTAAAGAGATAATCCTTGCATCTCCCCAACAGAAGATAGAGGATATAATGGACAGCAGATTTGTGGCTTTAAGTGCATTTGACGACCAGGAGCTTGCAGTCCGCACCTTTCAGGATCATGACAGGGTTGCTCTGCCCGTTGTAGATTCTATCGGACACCTTCTGGGAATAGTAACAGTTGATGATATGATGGATGTGGCAGAGGAGGAGTCAACTGAAGACTTTCACAAATTTGGTTCATTTCAGGATGCAATTGTAAACCCCTTAAAAGCTAAAGTTCTTTTTTTGTATAAAAACAGAATTATGTGGCTTACCACTCTCATTTTCATGAATGTTTTTTCCGGAGCAGCAATATCAAATTTTGAGGATGTGATACAATCAGTGGTCTCTCTTGTCTTTTTTCTGCCATTGCTTATAGATAGTGGAGGAAATGCGGGGGCACAATCGGCAACTCTCATGATACGATCACTTGCAATTGGAGATGTTGAGATGAAGGATTGGTTTAAACTATTGAGTAAAGAGTTTTTGGTATCTCTGCTATTAGGAGTTACTATGGCAGCAGGAGTTGCGCTTATTGCAAGTTTCAGGGCCCCCGAAATAATATTGGTTGTCTCCCTTACAATGGTTCTGACAGTGATGGCAGGAAGTCTCATAGGGCTGATGCTTCCTTTCGTATTCACCAGATTTAAACTCGACCCTGCAACTGCAAGTGCTCCTCTGGTCACCTCCGTTGCTGACATTTGCGGAGTACTCATTTACTTCTCAATAGCTTCATGGTTCTTCAGTCTCTGATTTACAAAAAAGAAAATTCCTGCTAAATCAATTTAAATATATGAGCAAACATACTTTCGACCTTAATCCCAATCCTCTGGTGAGATACCTGCAAAAACAGCCGACGGAATTCACCAAAGCAGATTTAATAAACTACATAATAAACAACCATGTAAAAATTATCAACTTCAGATATGCAGGAGGTGACGGCAGGCTTAAGACACTAAACATAGTAATACAAAGCCTCGAACACCTCCAACATATCCTCTCATCGGGTGAAAGAGTAGATGGCAGCAGTCTGTTTAATTTTCTGGAGACAGGTTCAAGTGATCTTTATATAATACCACGCTTTAAGACTGCTTTTGTAAATCCTTTATCTTCTGTTGCCTCATTGGATATATTATGCTCTTATTACGATAAAAACGGCAATCCTCTGGAAAGTTCCCCTGAAAATATTATGCTCAAAGCTCACAAAGCATTTGAAAAAGAGACAGGATATACACTTGAAGTTATGGGGGAGATTGAGTATTATATAATAAGTGAAAAAGATGACCTGTATCGTGCAACCGATCAAAAAGGATATCACGAATCCTCTCCATTCGTTAAATGGGAGCAATTGAGGATTGATGCAATGACAGCTATTGCATCCACCGGAGCAAATATTAAATACAGCCACTCTGAGGTAGGGAATTTTTCTGACAGCAGATTTGATTACGAACAAAATGAAATAGAATTTCTGCCCACAAATGTAGAAGATGCTGCAAACCAACTTATTATTGCAAAGTGGATTCTAAGGGAGATTGCATACCGGTACGGTGTAACTGTGAGTTTTGCCCCAAAAATAACCTCGGGCAAAGCAGGAAGCGGAATGCATATTCACATGAGGCCGGTTAAAGCTGGTAAAAACTTTGCTTTGGATAATGGCAAACTGAGCAATGTCTCAAAAAAAATAATTGCAGGAATACTGGACATTGCGCCTGCATTATGTGCATTTGGCAACACAATACCAACAAGCTATCTGCGGCTGGTTCCTCATCAGGAAGCTCCAACCAATGTTTGTTGGGGTGACAGGAACCGTTCTGCTCTTATAAGGGTGCCTCTGGGATGGATTGGTGCCAATGACATGGTTGCCCGTGAGAATCCACTGGAAAAAGATTCTTTGGCTGATCTCTCCGGTAAACAAACCTTCGAACTGAGAAGTCCGGATGGTTCGGCAGATGTTTATCTTCTCATTGCCGGAATCTGCGTTGGAGCTAGACATGGTTTTGACATGGAAAACGGGTTGGATTTTGCAGAGAAGGCATACATTGACATAAATATTTTTGACCATAATAATAAACAGAAAAAGGGTAATCTGCCCCAATTACCATCCTCATGTCATGAAGCAGCAAATGCCTTACAAGAAAAATCTGAGGTATTTAAAAAACACAATGTATTTACAGATCAGTTGATAAAGGGTAAGGTTGATGAGCTGATTAGCTATAGCGATCAAAAACTGAGGGACAGTATAGAAAGTAATCCTGAAGAGACGGCCAGACTTGTTGAGCGGTTTATCCATTGCGGTTAAATAATTACTCCCATGTCTTACTATCTATTTACCGTTTATTTGTATATTTAGTCAACAAAACTCAAACTGATGGACAACAGCATAAAGCGGAAATTATAACAAAATATGCATTTGTTTGTTAAATGTTATGATAATCAAATAACAGACATATTGAATTCAATAATAAAATACCTGATTAATAAAGTAAGGCTTCGTAAATCAGTGCCATACATTGTATCAATTCTGCTTGCAGTACTTTCATTGTATGTTTTCTCATACATGACCAAATCCCAAAAAGAGAGAAGCAGAAGCTTCTTTGAGGCAGAAGCTGATAATATCACTCGTCAGATTTCGGAAAGACTTTACAACTACATGGTTGTAATTAATGGAGGAATTGGAATTTTTGCCGCATCGGACTATGTTGACAGATACGAGTGGAGTATCTACTATCAGTACCAGCAAAAGAGTCTCATGCTTACCGGTGTTCAAAATTTGTTGTTTATAAAAAGAGTTGAAGAGCGTCAAAAGAAAGATTTTCTAAACAATTTAAGCAGAGATGGTTTTACAACCGCAGATATTTTCCCTGCCGGTAAAAGAGAGATATATGCCCCGGTAAAATATGCCGAACCTGTTGAAGAAACAGGCAAAAGAGTTCTGGGCATGGATATGTTTACCGACAATAAAGTTATGCCGGTATTAATAAAGGCAAGAGATATGGGGAGAGTCTTTATGTCTCCGGTAATTGATATTTATGGAGGAGATACTCTGCATCAAGGATTGTTGATAGTTGCAGCTGTTTACAAAAAAGGAGTTATACCTCAGTCAGTCAAGGCAAGAGAGGAGACTCATGAGGGATTTGTTGCAATAACTGTAGTCATTGACAGAATGATGGAGTCACTTTTCCCGGAACAATCCCGCATTCTTACTTTCAGTATAACCGAATCATCTGATCACTTGAATGCAACATCCATTTTCAGCTCTATCAGGGATGATAGTGCAAAACCCGGAGGCGGAGGCAAGGAACCTTTTTTCCAAACCAACAGGAGTTTGAATATCTTTGACAGAACCTGGTCTTTTAATTTTGAGTCCGTCAGCGGATTTGAAGAGTCCTCTGTCCACTGGATACGCTGGCTTGTTCTCACAATGGGCTTTATAATCAGCATTCTATCATTGCTGTGGCTCTTTTCTCTGAATATGACATACGAAAATGCAAAAGAGATAGCAGACAAACTGACACTCTCTTTAAAGGAGAGCGAAGCCAGTCTCAGGCAAATTACAGACAATATAACCGATGTTGTCTTTACAATGGATCTTAATTTAAATACTACTTATATAAGCCCCTCAGTGGAGAAGTTGCTGGGCATACCTGCAAATGTTTACATAAAGATGGGAATAGAGTCGAAGCATCCATTGGAAGACCTTGTCATCTTTAAAAGATTGCTTGAAGAGGAGATGAAAAATGACAAAAATCCGGAAGTTCCAAGAGACAGAACAAAAATTATCGAAGCCAGGCACTATAAAATGGACGGGTCGCTATTGGATCTCTCTTTTCACATTTCATTTATAAGGGACAGTGGTGGAGAAATCTGCGGGATTCTTGGTGTATCCCGCGATGTAACGGAGAGGAACAGAGTGTTGAGAGACCTTATTAAGGCAAAAGAGAGAGCCGAACAGAGTGATAAACTCAAACTGGCATTTATAAACAACATCTCTCACGAGATAAGAACTCCATTGAACAGCATTCTTGGTTTTGGACAGTTTCTGGCAGATAACAATCTCTCTAAGGAGGAGAGAGAACAATTCTATGGTCAGCTTAAGAACAGCAGCACAAGATTGATGCAATCTATCACCGATTTCATTGATATTTCGATGGTCTCATCCGGAACTCTCTCTGCCAATTTTCAGCATTTTGATTTAATCCCGCTGCTTGACGAAGTTATACAAATTGCTGCTTCTCAAAATACAACCGGTTCAGCCCTGGAGATTGTTTTTGAAAGCCGGGAGACGGACCAACATTTAACAATATATTCCGACAGGGAACTATTAAGGAAAAGTATTCTTCATCTTCTCTCCAACTCAATTAAGTTTACAAAAAAAGGGATTATCTCACTGGGATATTACATAAATGGAGATAAGGTTATTATCACTGTTAAAGATACCGGAATTGGTATATCTCCGGAAAAAATTGTCTCGGTATTCAAACCTTATATACAGGAGAACAGCGATATGACAAGAGGACATGAAGGAAGCGGATTGGGTTTGGCAATTACAAAAGGAATCGTAACTTTGCTTGGAGGTGAGATTTGGGCCGAATCGGCCAAAATGAAGGGGTCGTCCTTTTACATCTCTGTTCCAATCAAATAATAACCCGTAAAGGTTTAACATGAAAACTGAAAGTTACAAAAACGAGTTGAGGCCACTGATTCTTGTGGCTGAGGATGACCAGTCGAACTTTCTTTTTCTTAAGGTTGTTCTCACAAAGGCAGGTTTCCAGATAATCCATGCTGCTAACGGAGCAGAAGCGGTAGAGCTTTGCAAATCAATTGAAAACATATCTTTAATTTTAATGGATATTAAGATGCCGGTAATGAACGGAATTGAAGCCACAGCACATATAAAAAAATTCAGGGCAGAACTTCCAATAATCGCAGTTACGGCGTTTGCTCAGACTGACGATGAATACCATATCCTTAAGGCAGGTTGCGACGAATATATGACCAAACCGGTTAATCCGGTGGAGTTGCTTGCCTCTATGAACAAATATCTAAAGAACTAAACATAATTTTTTGAGAGCATCTCAGCTACAGCCGGGTCTATCTGCTCCCTTTTTCTAAGATCATCAAATAAATTTAGCAAATCGAGAATTTTAACTCTCTTTTTATCCTCTCCCTTTATATCGTATACAATCTTGCCATTGTGTAGCATTAATATTCTGTCACCCAGATTAACAGCCTGCTGCATTGAGTGTGTTACCATCATTGTCGTAAGATTTTGACCGCAAACTATCTCCTCTGTCAACTGGATAACTTTCCCTGCTGTTTTTGGATCAAGCGCTGCAGTATGCTCATCAAGCAAAAGCATATCGGGTTTAAGCCAGGTTGCCATAAGAAGTGTAAGCGCCTGTCGTTGTCCTCCGGATAGTTTTCCAATTGGAGTGTCCAACCTCTCTTCAAGCCCCATATTAAGAGCTTTTACTCTATCTGTGAATTGTTTTTTTAACTCAGTTGTAAGTGCCCATCCAAAACCTCTTGTTTTGCCCCTTCTTATAGCAAGTGTTATGTTTTCCGCAATAGACATGTCGGGGGCAGTGCCGCTGAATGGATTCTGAAACACCCTGCCAATGTACCGGGCGCGTTTATGTTCGGGCATTTTTGTAATATCGACACCATTTAAAGTGATTGTGCCGCAATCGGGGATAAATGTACCTGCAACAGAATTGAGGAGAGTAGATTTCCCGGAACCGTTAGTTCCCAGTAAAACTACAAAACTACCCCGATCAATTTGACAACTCACATTATCCAGTGCAAGCACCTCATTGGGAGAACCCGGGTTAAAAGACTTTGTAACACCATTAATTTGCAGCATTGTTGACCCTCCTGTTTTTATATTTTTTTAATATCCCCGGTAATATCAGAGCAATAAAGACAAAAATTGCTGTTACCAGCTTTAAATCATTAGGATTCATTCCCCATCTCAGAGCAACGGCAACCAAAAGGCGGAAAATAACCGACCCCAGCACAGCTCCAACAATCAAGGTTCCATAAGACTTTTCACCACCAATAAGAGCTTCTCCGATTATTACACTTGCAAGGCCCCATACCAACATGCCAATACCCATCTGAACATCGGCAAATCCTTGAAATTGAGCCAATATTGCGCCGGACATAGCAATTAACGAATTTGAAATTGCAAGACCAAGTATCATCATGTTTGAAGTATTAACTCCAAGTGCTCTTATCATCTGCTGGTTGTTTCCTGTTGCCCTCATGGATGTTCCCAGATTTGTTCCAAAAAAGATAAAGAGCAATATTCCAACAACTATCACTAAAACCATCAGTGTAAGCATTATCCATAGACTATCGTTAGAAATGGGGTTAATAGATTCAATCAAAGAGAAAAGGGTTTTGGAGGACATTAACGGGAGATTGCTTTTGCCCATTATATGCAAATTAATGGAATATAGGGCGGTCATAACCAGAATTCCTGACAGTAGCCCGTTAATCTTAAATTTCGTATGAATCACTCCGGTAGCAGCACCTGCCAGGAATCCCCCGGCCATTGCAATTAATGTGGATAGTAATGGATTGACTCCGGATACAATTAAAGCAGCAGCTATTGATGCACCCAGCGTAATTGAGCCCTCTGCTGTAATATCTGCAAAATTGAAAATCTTAAAACTGACAAATATTCCCATGGCAAGAAGTGCCAGAATAAGTCCGATTGTTATTGCTCCAAGTAGTAAAGACATTTTTATAGCATTTTAGTTCCTCTTATAATTCAATTTCTCCTACCCAGCAAACTCCCGAAAAAAACTCACTTTCACCAGTTCCGGAAACCTCTCTATGGTCATTTATGAGATGCATTACATTCATAAGTTTGTCATCTTCAAAGATATGTACAACTGTCTCATTTAAATTCAGTTGTGATTTACTCATTGGAAAATATTTAAAAATACCAGCATGGATATGACCATTTAGTCTTCCGTCAGAGTCAAGCTGTCTTGTAAAGTTGTCAATATTCTCATTTCTTCCTTTCGTTACAATGCCAAAACTTAGGGATATGCAGTTTCTATACTCAGGTTCGGTGGTATAGTTCACATTATCTCTAATTTGTGGATAAGCAAAAAGGCCTCCCGGTTTAAGGTTTTCGTCAACAGGCGATCTCATAAGTGATGTACCCACAATGCCCGACACCTCAGCTATAATAGTTACTGCAAATGATTTGAATTTCGTAATTTCTGAAATAGCTTCCATAAGTGAACTCAGTTTTATGCTCTTCCCCTTTAACGGAGAGGTGAACCTTATAAATCTGCTGAAATCTCCCTCTGCAATAACGCCATACAGAATTTCTGCTTCCGGAATCAGAGTTCCTTCCGAAAGCATATAATCGGGTGTATTTATATCTCCGGTAGGTACATATGCCAAAGCGTCTCCCACCGCAATAAATTCACCGAACCTCCCGGAGCAATCATTGAAATTTTTACCTATCGCTCCTATTCCGACTCCAAATCTCCCCTTGCCAAATTTTATGTGATATGAGTCGCCTTCAGTGTATTTTCCTGAATGAATCTTGCGAGGATCACCTATAAATGAGCATTTTAATATATTATCCTTTTTATTATCAACATCAGTTCTGTTAACACTAAATAAAAAATCCCTGTATTCGGCTGTAAACTCCTCAAAGCCGGTTTGATTACCATTTTGTATCAACGGACTCTTCCATGAAAGAGACTCCTCTAGCCCTACCATCTCCAAAACAGAGCGTACACATTGCGAACAACTCTCAATACCAAAAGAACCTTTAATGTTTTTATATAATTTGGCATATTTTACAAATATCCTGATGCCCATCGAACTCAGGTACTCAACTCCGTTTAAGTCCAAAGCTACATTGTGTTCACCGGTTCTAAGTGAGTCATCGAGTGTTTCATCCACTATTTTTGACCAGTAGCTGTCAATACGCCCCGAAATTTTCAATAACAGGTATCCTGGTTTGGGTAAACGGTCTATATGCAGCTTGTTCTCCATAACTATTGGTATATTATTACATTATCTCTATTTAACAACTCCTCTGGGATTGTAATTCCATACTTTTTTGCCGACCTTAAGTTGATAAGAATATCTGTTTTACTTACAAACTCAAAAGCTATTTCGGCGGTACTCTCACCGTTAAAAATTCTGTTTGCAAGATTAACAGCATCAATCCCTGCCTGTCTGTAATCTCTTGAGACAACCAAAACTGCGCCCATCTCTGTCTGATCACTTACAAAACCGAATACGGGAATACTCTTACTGTCTGCCGCTTTAATAATTGTAGAGAATGACGATGAGGTAAGGTTATCCACAATCTGACATAATATATCAGGTCTTTTGGATAATAGAGAAAGAGTTGCATCGGCCACATCAGAAACACTGTTAACAGGAGAGACAATAAGCTCTATGCCTGCTTCAGAGGCAAATTTTTTCAGCTCATTCATGTTCTTTACAGAGTTCGCTTCTGCAGGTGAAAAAATGGTGCCGATCCTTTTTACGGAGGGGAGAATTTCTCTTATCAACTCTATCATGCCACTGTAATCCCCAAGAGTGGATATTCCTGTAATATTTGGGAGGTGAGAGTGAAAAGACTCCCCTGCTCCCGCAAGAACTGGGTCTGCCACAACTGAGAAGACAACATCTATATCCTTAATCTTTTGAGCAGCTGCCTGTAATGTGGGAGTAGATGTCACAAAGATAAGATCTGGCCTTTCGCCGGATACAGACTCAATTATCATATTTAGTGTTGCCATGTCGCCTTGTGCATTACTCACCTTCAATTGGAAATCTCTCTCCCTTTCCATTCCTGCCAGCTTCAGCCCCTCCAGTATCCCTTCAAGGGAGAGTTCGGAAAGAGGTGAGTCGTTATACTGAATTAAAGCCAGCTTTAAGATATCAGGTCTCTTGTCTGAACCTGGCTTGTCGATAAATATTAGAAGGGCAGATATTGCAGCAATAAGCAGAATGATGATAATAACCCTGCTCCCCGATTTATAAAGTTTATTCATATTGAGTTAAGATCTCCTCCAAAAGTAAACATTATCATTCATATTTTTTCACTAAACAAGTAAGTTTTTACTATCTTTATTGCGGTTTGGAAGGGAAACACCTTTATACCATTATTACATTACAATGTCTGATGTTAAATTAGATGAAAGGATTAAGCAGCTGGAACTTACTGTTAAACAGCTGACCGGGGTCAAAGAAAATGGCTTCATAAATATATTAGATAACGCCATTCTACCGGTTTTTATTCATACCCAAGGCATTTTTTCATATCTGAACAATGCAGCACTCGATGTATATGGAGCTAAAGAGCCGGGAGACATCCTGGGTAAACCCATAGAAACAATCATTCATCCTCAATATAAAGACCAGATTTACTGCAGAATTAAACAACTTAATAAAGGTGGATTAAATTCCCCCTTAAGCCAGCAGAAGCATGTTAAACTGGATGGGACTGTAATTGATGTGGAAGTATCAGCTATCGCTTTTAAATTTAAATTCAAAGATGCGATAATGGTTTTCGTAAGAGATATTACCCAAGAGAAAAAACACACCAGAGAGATTGAGACAAAGGAGAAGTTTATTAGGACAGTCCTGGATAATCTGCCAATAGGTATAGCACTAAACACAATAGATGACGGAAAGGCAACATACATAAACCGGAAATTTTCGGAAATTTATGGATGGCCTGCCGAAGATATGGCAGATGTAGATTCATTTTTTGAAAAAGTATATCCTGATGAATCTTATAGATCCCTTGTTAAAAAAAGGGTTATCAGCGACATAATGTCCGGAGATCCTGAAAGAATGAATTGGAAAAACCTTAAGGTAACCCAAAAAGACAGTTCAATCAGATATATCAACGCAGTAAACATTCCTCTCCCCGAGCAAAACACAATGGTATCTACCGTTATTGATATAACAGATCTAAAAAAAACAGAATCGGATCTTATTAATGCAAAAGAGAAGGCAGAAGAGGGAGACAGAATTAAGACTGCATTTCTAAAAAACATCTCACACGAGATAAGGACCCCCATGAATTCAATTATGGGTTTTTCCGATATTTTGCAAGGCGGAGATATTGCATCCGATAAAAAAGACCAATTCATAGAGATTATACTAAAAAGTTCAAATCAGCTTCTTAATCTTTTAAAGGACATTATAACAATTTCGGATATTGAAAATATTCACAATAAAATCAAGATTTCCGAGGTAAATGTTAAAGATTTAACAGACAAACTATACCTTAAGTTCCTTAACAATGCTTCAAACCCCGGCCTTATATTTTCTTTAAGCCAGAGCAGAGAGAAAGCTCCTCTGTTGTTAACCGATAATAACATGTTGGAACAGATACTGACTAACCTGCTAAGCAATGCTTTCAAATTTACAGAGAGAGGTTTTATAGATTTTGGCTATACAAAAAAGAGTAATACAATAACATTCTTTGTTAAAGACAGTGGAGTAGGAATAGACCCTTCTCTCCACGAATCGATTTTCAGGAGGTTCAATCAGGTTGACCTGGCAATGAACCGGAAGCACGGAGGATTAGGTCTGGGATTGACTATAACCAAAGAGCTGACAACAGCTTTGGGCGGCTCAATTAAGGTTAAATCAAATTACGCCAGGGGATCCTCCTTTTATGTGACTTTCCCTTTATACAATAAAATAGAGTTAGCAGCTATGAAAAACACTTCAAAGGAAAAAGAGAGAAAAAAGATTCTCATTGTGGAGGATGAGGATTTTAATTACATACTCCTTAAAGAGTTTCTTTCAGGCAAAAATGCAGATTTAATCTGGGCCAGATCGGGTAAAGAGGCAATAGAGATTTGCACTACAGATATGACGATAGATCTTGTGTTAATGGATATAAAAATGCCGGGAATTGACGGGCACACAGCAACCTACACAATTAAAGAAATCAGGCCTCAACTCCCTGTAATAGCACAATCTGCATATGCACTGGAGAGTGAGATCCGCAAATATAAGGATGTATTTGACGGCTATGTAACAAAACCAATTAATAAAGAGATCCTTTTAAATGAGATTGCTACCAAACTTAAATTGTAAAACCTTACTTAAATATGAGAGACCAAAAACATTTGCTTTCTGCACCGGCAGAGTGGATGACAAGTTCGGAGTTCGTTGATAAAGACGGTAACATTTTCAAAGCCATTGGAGAGTCAAAAATTATTCACGACTGTGACGGTATTGTAAACGAAAGCTGGACATGTCTGGACGGTAAAAAGATTTTCAATAACTATAAAATCCTACAAGAGAGTGAGTACAGGTATCGGTTCGTCTCCGACAACCCTACCTTAGGCAGCCAGACCGGAGAGTTCAACATCGACAGAAATGTTGTCTATTCCAAGTTCACTGTAAATGACAGCACTTTGAGTGGATTTGAAATTATAATTAAAGACGAAGATGAGTGTAGTGTTTACGGCACCTTATATGATGGAAATGAGCTTGTTAACACATGGAGGACAATAATGGTAAGAATTCAGTAACTATTAGTAAATTCATTTAAAATTTAAAATTGACCAGATGAAAAACGAGAATTGTAATCACGGAGCACCATCAGGTGCTATTTACGGTCTTGGCTTTATAGGAGCCGCTATCTATTTTATTGTTCAGGCAACAACCTTCTGGGCAGGTGTCCTTGGAGTTCTTAAGGCAATAGTATGGCCCGCCTTCTTTGTTTATCACGCATTTAAAAATTTTGGTATATAGGAGATTACTTATGATTTACAAATTTATCACTCCTGCTCTGTTATTAATATGCATCTGCTCTTATGCTCAGGAGAATCAAAAAGAGGTGGCTCTTATGAAAACATTGGAAGAAGGAAAAGTTGTCTATCATCTGCCGGCACCCACAATTAAGGGAGATGTTTCACTGGAAGAGACCCTCAACTCCAGAAGATCCCGCAGGAATTTCCACCCGGACGGAGTAACAGCCGGGCACCTGTCACAGATTCTCTGGTCGGCGTATGGGGTTACTCGACCTATGGATGCAGCATCATTAAGGGGCGGTCTGAGGACGGCACCTTCCGCAGGAGCACGATATCCTCTAGAGATATTCGCACTTATTGGCAATATTCCCGGAATAGATGCAGGGGTTTACCGATACATACCATCAGAACACAAAATTGTTCAGGTTATCGATCGTGATATTAAAGGAGAGCTGACAACCGCGGCTTATAATCAGAAGATGATAAGCGATGCCCCTTTCTGTCTCTTCTTCAGTGCTGTTTACAGCAGAATAACAGAAAGATACGGACAAAGAGGCAGGGAAAGATATGTATGTATGGATCTGGGGCACTCTGCACAGAATGTTTATCTTCAGGCAGAGGCGCTTGGTTTGGGAACTTGTGCAATCGGTGCATTCGATGATGAAAAAGTTCTAAAAATATTCCCTCTTCCCAAAGAAGAAGAGCCTCTTTATATGATGCCTGTAGGTAGATACAGATAGACTGAAAATATCTGCATTTAACATCTTTTCATTTTATTTTCTTACTTTTGTTAGATTGTGAGTTTCAATTTAACATAAATTCTATATCCCATACTTTCGAACTACTACTTTAATTTAATCCATAATAAAATGAAACTAAAAATGTTACTAGTCATTTTTCTGGCTATGCTCTCTCTTAATCTGGGGGCACAAGATCAGATGCTGAACCTCTTGAAAGAGGAGCTCAAAAGCCAGATGTCCACACTTCAAAAGGGAGAATACCCCCCTTACTACATGAACTACAGGGTTATTGACAATCACACCAGAATTGTCCGCTCATCAATGGGTGCCTCTGTCAACAACGAAGAGGAGAAACAGATTATTTTTGTTCCTCAGATAAGAATCGGTTCTCCCGATTTCGACAATTTTCACGAGTCTCAAAATGGTACTGCCATTAACAGATTTTCCGGAGCACCCACAATCCTTCTTCCTTCAGATCTAAAAAACGGTTTGACAGCAATACGGGAGATTATGAGAGAAGAGGTCAATAGTCGTTACCGTTTTGCAATAACCAGTTTCGAAAGAGCTAACGCAAAAAGAGGCGTACAGGTTGAGAACGAAGATAAATCGCCTGATTTTACCCCTGTGAAAGCAGATAGGTATTACGAAGCACCACTTAAACAGGACAGAACTCACCTTGATACAGATAAGTGGCAGATACAGCTTGACAAATACAGCTCTCTCTTTACTGACAATACAGACATCATCACAGCAAATGCTACTCTTACATTCAGAATATGGCGGAAATATTTTGTCTCTACAGAGGGCTCAGAAATCGCAGAAAACAGAACCTATGCAATTTTAAGCATAAGGGCAACAGCAATGGCTGATGATGGAATGGAACTTCCTCTGAATAAAAGCTACTTTGCCTTTTTCCCCGATGAATTACCATCGGAAGAGATAATTATTAAAGATCTCAAAGATATGTCGAAAAAGCTTTCGGAACTAAGAGTTGCCCCTTTGGTACAACCCTACACCGGACCGGCACTTCTGTCCGGTTCTGCAAGCGGCGTTTTCTTTCATGAGATATTCGGACACAGAATTGAAGGGCAAAAAATGAAAAGCGAAAGAGATGGCCAGACCTTTAAAAACATGGTTGGACATAGCGTGCTTCCGTCAGCTCTGAGTGTCTACAGCGACCCCACAATGAAAAAGTATCATGAGAACCCTTTAAACGGCTTTTATATTTTTGACGATCAGGGTGTGAGAGGAGAGAGGGTTGAGGTGGTTAAAAATGGCATATTAAGGAATTTTTTAATGACCCGGACCGGTCTTGAAGGGTTTCTTAAATCAAACGGTCATGCAAGGGCAGAGTTTGAGTACGACCCTACTTCAAGACAATCAAATCTTATTGTGGAAACAAATGACTATAAAACAGATCTCGAACTAAGAAAACTTCTTATAGAAGAGGCAAAAAAACAGGACAAAGAGTACGGTTTCTTCTTTAAAACTGTTACAGGAGGATTTACCCAGACCGGCAGAACAGGTGCAAACTCATTCAATGTAACACCACTGGAGGTGTACCGGGTTTATGTTGACGGAAGAGAAGACGAGCTGGTAAGAGGTGTTGACATAATCGGAACTCCATTATCAATGTTTTCAAATATTGAGTACGCCGGAGGAGAGTTTGAGATATTTACAGGAACCTGTGGTGCATCGTCCGGCTATGTTCCTGTAACTGCAATCTCTCCTACAATTTTTGTCAATAAAGTTGAGCTGCAGAAAAAAGCTAAACCTACAGTTACCCCGGCTATTCTGCCACGCCCCTAATCCTGTATTCCCAAATATCTAAATAATAAAAAAATGAGATTAAAATATATATTCATGAGGCATATAATTACACTTGTTGTCTCAACAATCTTCACAGTGTCCGGATTATTCGGGCAGAGTGACAGAGATGTACTGTTTAATGCTATGAAAGATGAGATGGATCGCAGCATGAAAGAACTGACACTTCCCAACTCTCCCACTCCTTTCTTTATGTCATACACTGTAGGTGATATCAGATATATCAATCTAACAAGCACTTTGGGAACCACTCTCTATTATAAAGAGAGTCCGGGTGAGAGAATTCACTCAGTAAACCTCTATGTTGGTGATAAGAGATTTTCAAGTGATTACTCATACACGGGAAATGGTGTCTCTTCAACCTCTCTGAGCGTTATTGCCAACAATTACAACCAATTAAGGCGAAATTTCTGGCAAACATCAGATATTGCGTATAAAATGGCTGTTGAAGTTTTTAACTCAAAGCAAAACAACATAAGAACTGCAAATATATCTCCACAGGAGAAGGATCTTGACGATATGCTGCCGGTCGATATACCTGTAGTTAATACAGGGTTTACCTCTTCCTTTAAATTTGACAGAGCTCTTTACGAAGGAGTGGCAAACGAACTGTCATCCCTTTTTAAAAAATATCCGGCAATCTTTGAATCCAGAGTTGAGATAAACGGAATAGAGACAACCTACTCGTTACTCTCAACAGAGGGAACAAAAACTGTGGAACCGGCCGGATATCTGTCATTGACTTTTAAAGGCAAGGTGAGAACAACAAAAGGACAAATATTAAGAGATCAGGAGACAATTTACGCCAGAAATAATGAAGAACTGCCTTCAAAACAACAACTGTCGGCTATGTTAGAAAAGTTTGCCTCACACTTGACTGCCCTGGCCTCTTCATCAGAGGTTGAGGAGTATTACCTCGGCCCTGTTTTGTTTGAAAATGAGGCATCTGCAACAATTCTTGCAAATAATCTCATCTCTCCTTCAGGCATATTTGCATATCGCAAACCTATCCAGGTGATGGCTACTGTCGGCCGCCCCGAAAATATTGGCCCAAGAAGAGATCTTAAAGCACTTGAGGAGAGAATTAATAAAAAAGTTATTGACAGCAGAATATCCGTAGTCAACAGAACCGACCTGCAAACATTCGACAATCAACCTCTATTTGGATACTATAACATTGATGCTCAGGGCATAGTGCCGGAAAACACTGTGCAGGTAATAGATAATGGAATTCTTAAACGACTGCTTAGCACCAGAGTTCCCACAAAATCATCAAACCGTTCAACAGGCAGTCTCAGATATGGAGCAAGACCAAGAAGCATAACACACGATGTTGCTCCCGGAAATTTGTTAATCACAGCAAAAGACGGACTGAAGAGAGAGGATTTAAAAAGGGAACTGATAAAAGCCGCGGTTGAAGAGGGGCTCGATTATGCATATATTGTCAGAAAAATTGCAGACGATACAGATCAGTATATTGTAAGGGTTTGCGTTAAGGATGGCTCTGAAACACTGGTTACAGGAGCAGAGGTTTCATCAGTACCTCTGGCCAAACTAAAGAGGGTGCTAGGGTTAAGTGAAAAGCACAAAATATATAACTATCTTTACCAAAACAGCATTCCCGTTTCTATAGTTTATCCTGCAGGGATTTTAATTGAAGATATTGAGATTAACAGAAAACCAGTAAATGTATTAAAGGATTCGCCGCTGATTGGTCGTTAAGTAACAAAAATAAGAGTGGAGCAGATTACACTTTTTGCAGTTCTTACAATTGTACTTTTTCTTTTTGTTTGGGGAAGAGTAAGGCACGATTTTGTAGCTCTTTTTGCACTATTTGCTCTGGTTATTTTTGGTATTATTCCTGCCGACAAGGCATTCGAAGGGTTGGGACATCCTGCGGTAATAACTGTGGCAGCAGTCCTAATCATTGGTAAATCTCTCGAATTCTCGGGCCTAATTGATATCTTAGGTAAATGGGTGTCAAAAATCAGCAGCAATACTACACTTCAAATACTAACACTATCTGTTCTGGTTGCCACCGCCTCTGCATTTATGAATAATGTAGGGGCTTGGCGATTCTTATGCCGGTAGCTATAAGCATTGCCAAAAAAGGGAATAAACCCTCTTCATTCTATTTAATGCCAATAGCTTTTGCCTCTCTGTTCGGAGGTATGACCACTCTCATAGGTACTCCCCCAAACATTATCATTTCGATGTTCCGCAGTGATCAGTATGGAGAGCCGTTTGGAATGTTCTCCTTTGCCCCGGTCGGTATTGTGCTGGCTTTAGCCGGAGTTCTTTTTATCTCACTGTTAGGATGGCGGTTACTGCCAAAAAGATTATCTCATAAAAGCGGGACGGCATCTTTTAATATAAATGATTATATAACCGAACTGATTGTAACCGTCGATTCCGGTATAAATGGAGTTACAATAGCAGAGCTTATCGCTCTTAGTAATGCCGATATTCAGATTTTAGGTCTGGTTAGGGAGAAAAAGAGGATTCACGCACCTGAAGATGACGAAGTTTTAACCCTTAATGACATTATCATTGTAGAGGGTGATGCAGAATCATTTAAAGAGTTTGTCAGAGATACACGCCTGCAACTGAATTCCGGCAGGAAGTTCAGAAAAGATGCCGAAGGTTCGGAAAGAATCTCTTTCGCAGAAGCCGTAGTTATGGCAGACTCTCCGCTAATTGGGCAAACAGCCTCAGGTTTAAATATAAGAAGCCGTTTTGGTGTGAACCTTGTGGCAGTGTCCCGTAAAGAGGAGAGAATTCACAGGCGTCTGGGAAAGGTTATTTTTAGAAATGGCGATGTAGTTATGCTTCAGGGGAGAGAACATATGATATTCGATGCCGTCAACTCAATGGGTTGTCTCCCACTTGCCAGAAGGGATGTTAAAATTGGTTTCAAGACTAAGATTCCGCTGAGTCTTGCTATTTTTTCTGCCTCTATAATAGCAATCATTACCGGATTGGTGCCCATACATATAGCTTTCCCATTAGCAGCCGTCTGTATGGTCCTGAGTGGCATTCTGCCAATTAAAGATATGTATAAAAGCATCGATTGGCCGGTAATAATATTACTTGGGGCTATGCTTCCTGTAGGTGCAGCTTTAGAGACAACCGGAGGTGCCGGACTTATAGCAGAGAAGATGCTGCAATTTTCAAAAAACTTCTCGCCTTCAGCTACTTTAACCCTTCTTATCTCGGCTACAATGTTACTGTCAGGAATAATTAACAATGCTGCAACAGTTGTGCTGATGGCTCCTGTAGCTGTAGGTATTGCCAACGGAATGGGCTACTCTTCCGACCCTTTCCTTATGACAATTGCCATAGGTGCCTCATCATCATTCCTTACTCCTATCGGTCACCAATCAAATACTCTTGTAATGGGTCCCGGAGGATACCGATTTGTCGATTACATTATAATGGGGCTTCCTGTGTCTGTTATAACCATTTTAATTTCAGTACCTCTCATACTGTATTTCTGGCCTGTTTAATTTTTTTTAAGAGTGAAAATTGCTGTTATAGGTGGAGGAGCTGCAGGTTTTTTTGCTGCATTGTCAGTCAAAAAACACTATCCTGATGCTACTGTTACTATTTTTGAGAAAAGAGGTGATCTGCTTGCAAAGGTAAAAATCTCCGGTGGTGGCAGATGCAACTTCACAAATGCCTGTACAAATGTAGAAATCCTTGCAAAAGCTTATCCCAGAGGGGGTAACCAGATGAAACGACTTTTAAAGGAGTTTGGTACACAGGATACAGTCCGGTGGTTTGCAGAGAGAGGTGTCCCGTCAGTAGTTCAGGAAGATAATTGTGTTTTCCCCGCATCTCAAAATTCAATGTCGATAGTAAATTGTTTACTAAAAAACTCAATGAAAGCAGGAGTTGAAATAGTAACAAATGCAAAAATTGAAGCTATTGAAATTATGCCTGAAAAAAACCTGAAACTCATTTTTTTAAAAAACCCAGAGAAACCAGCCATTTTTGACAAAGTTATTGTAACAACCGGGGGATCACCAAAAGCAGCAGGTATCAGTTGGCTTGAAAAGTTGGGGCATCGGGTAATATCACCCGTACCTTCTCTCTTCTCCTTCAATATTCCATCAGATGAAATAAGATTATGTATGGGAATAACTCATTCTAATACAATATTATCAGTTGAAGGGCATAAGTTCACATCTTCGGGTACTATCCTTATTACACATTGGGGAATGAGCGGACCGGCCGTTCTTAAACTCTCCTCCTACGCAGCAAGAGCTCTATACCAACTCGATTATAATTTTGTACTAAAAGTAAACTGGACAGGAATAAGAGATCATCAGGCGATTTCAGAGTACCTTAAAACTTTCTCCTGTGAGCATGGAGGTAAGCAAGTCTCAACAACAGCCCCTTTTGAAATCAAAGCAAGAGTCTGGAATTATCTTCTCAAAAAGAACAATATCTCTCCTAAGATTAAATGGGAAGATGTAAATGAGAAAAAAATAAATCAGTTTACAAATGCTCTCTCCCACGACGCATATAAAGTAAATGGAAAATCTTCCTGGAAAGAGGAGTTTGTCACCTGCGGAGGTATAAGTCTAAAGGATATTGATATATCCTCAATGAGAAGCAAGGTTGTGGAAAACCTCTATTTTGCCGGAGAAGTTCTTGACATAGACGCAATAACAGGTGGCTATAATCTACAATGTGCATGGACAACAGGATATATTTGCGGACTACTTAGAAAGTAGCAGATTTTCAAAAATTAAATCAAGCAAATAATTAAGACAATAATACCCCAATAATCTAAAGGCATTGTAGCATTATATTTTCCATTTGAATATTTTTACAATCTCATACTACATATGTTATAGGATTTATTTTTTTATTACCTTTGCAGAAAATAATAATGGTGCACAAATGAAGTTAAACACAAAAATCAGGTACGGGTTAAGGACAGTCATTGAAATTGCAATGTCTGACAACCCCGGAGGAATACTTCAGAAAGATATTGCTCAAAAGCAGAAGATTTCTGTTAAGTATCTGGACAGTATTATATCTGCACTAAAAGTAAAAGGCATAATTGCAAACACAAAAGGGAGGGGAGGTGGATACCGACTTGTAAAACCTGCCGGAGATATCTCTATGTTGGAAGTATACACTGCATTCGAACCTGTAACCGTGGTTGAATGCATAGAGAATAAAGATTTTTGCGACCAGGCTTGTGACTGTATATCAAGAGACTATTGGATTGAGTTTAAGCACAACTACTCAGAATTGTTAGCTAAAAAGAGCCTGGCGCAAATAATCCTGGATTTAGAAAATAAAAACAATTAAAAACCAAAAGATCTTATGTATAAGTTAAAATTAAGAACGCTTTACATTTTTGCCCTCACATGCGCTCTTCTGTTTAATTCAACCACTCAGTATGCGCAAACTCAGAGAGCAAATGTTTTTACATCGACAATTACAATTAACGGAACTTCAAATCTTCATGACTGGAATACCAAAGTTGAACAAATTAAAGGAGAATTTATTGTAAACGGCACAAATGTTATTCAGGCACTATCGGTAAGATTTCCTGTTCAGAACATTAAGAGCGGAGACAGACTTATGGATAGAAAAACATATGAAACTCTCAACTCCGGAAAATTTCCTACAATAACATTCACCCTAACTGAGCCCTCAACTGCCCAGATTAACAGCAATGATGTTCAGGTTACACTAACCGGCAACCTTACTGTAAACGGAGTAACAAAAAAAATAAGCTTTAATTCAAAAGGCCGGAAAAACAACAACGGATATCAGGTTTCGGGAACAGTCCCGCTTAAATTAAGTGAATTCAATATGAAGGCTCCAACCGCCCTTCTGGGTATGCTTAAAACCGGTGATGAAGTAACAGTTAAGATTGATGTTACTGTGCCTGAACAAAATTTAGTGGCAATATATTAAAAATCACACATAACAAATGAAGAATAAACTATTTACACTTACAGCAATCCTGCTTATTTCAGTAACGGCATTTGCTCAGTACCGACCTTATGACCAGCGTGGAATAAACATTTTTGAAACACCTAAGGGTTCGGTTAAACCTTTCGAAAAGGTAAAATTAAACATTGGAGGCAGCTTTACACAGGGTTTTCAGGCTCTGAGTCATAGCAACACTGCACAACCTAATATGTCGGGAAACACAAACCTGAATAAGGTTATTGACATAGTTCCTGGTTTTAATACAGCTTATGCCAATCTCTATTTTGATACCTATCTGGCTGAGGGGGTTACACTTAATATGACACTCTATCTTTCGTCAAGACACCATAACGAAACATGGGTTAAAGGTGGTTATATACAGTTTGACAAACTTCCGTTCTTCAAAAGTGAATTTCTTGATAACATAATGAATTTCACAACTATAAAGGTTGGTCATATGGAGATTAATTACGGAGATGCACACTTTCGCCGTTCTGATAACGGTAACTCAATATACAATCCATTTATTGAGAATAACATAATGGATGCCTTTACCACAGAAATAGGTGCAGAATTCATTTTTCAGCATAAAGGATTCCTGGGAGTTGCATCAGTAACAAACGGAAAAATTAAGGGAGATGTTGTAAAGGGTGTTCCTGTTGAGGGTGCCAGTGATGGTAAGCATCATCCCGCATTTATTGGTAAAGTTGGATATGATGGACAACTTATGGATAATCTTCGTCTTCGCGCAACTGTATCAGGTTATCATACTGCAGGATCTGTTTCAAACACACTTTACAATGGTGATCGTGCAGGATCACACTATTTTGGAGTAATGGATAATGCAATTACCACAAATACATTTACCTCCGGTCGTTTCAATCCCGGATTCTCAGACAAGGTAAGTGCAGTAATGGGTAATCTTTTCGTTCAATTAGGGGGGGTTGAATGGTTTACTACACTTGAGAGAGCAAAAGGAAGAAACAGAACAGAGCAGTCTGAGAGAAGTGCCAATCAATTTGTAACAGATATGCTATACCGATTCGGTTCAACAAAAAATTTATGGGTTGGAGGTCGTTACAACAGTGTAAGCGCAGAAGTTACAGGTACAAAGGTTGACATTAACAGAATTGCAGTGAGCGGTGGGTGGTTCATTACCAAAAACATCCTTGCCAAAGTGGAATATGTGAGTCAACAATACAAGGGATTCCTGCCAACAGATATTCGTAACGGTGGCAAGTTTAATGGTGTCGTTTTCGAAGCAGTTGTTGGCTTTTAATCTCATTTTTAATAAATTTAGACCGGTAAGTTGTTCTTACCGGTCAATTTTTTAGCCATATATGAAAAGTTTTACCGGAAAATCTCAAACGAATACGGCTTCAGCTCTCTTAATTATTGTGTTGGTGCTCTCTTTGCGTACATCTTTAACTGCCCAGGAGGGTTTCAAGGCAATGTTTCAGCAAAGCAGCATCATAACCATTTACGGTACTACAAATATTAATGATTTTAAACTTACAATAACCGGACAGGGAATACCCGCTAAAAGTTATAATGGTATTTTCATTAAAAAGGAGGGTATAATTGTTCTCGAATCAGATTCAATAGCCATTCCTGTAAGAAATTTTAAATCCAGAGATCCATTGGCTTACAGTGGTTTTTTGAAACTTGTGAACGAAAAAAAACATCCAAAAATCTATCTTAAGCCAAATTATATTCAAATACCCTTTTCTGAATTAACTAAAAGAACTCAAACCATCACCGCTAATGGAAATATAACAATAGCAGGGGTAACAAAAAGTTATATGTTCCCTCTTAAAGTAATATCAAACGAGAGTAGAGGATATAACATAAGTGGTCGTATCAGAATAACAATCAGAGACTTTGGGTTGGAACCTCCTGTCGAATTTTTTGGACTTGTTAAGATAAGTGAATGGGTGGAGATTGACTTTAATACATCCATCCTGATTTCATTGTAAGAAATATTAGTCTAAATTTGCCCCGTATTCTATGCATCCAAATAAGATGATCAATTTTAAATCCATACACGAGGCGGCTGAAGTTATTAAAAATGGGGGCGTTGTCGCTTTTCCCACGGAGACTGTCTATGGTCTGGGAGCAAATGCTCTTAACCCGGAGGCAGTAGTCAAAATATTCTCACTAAAGGAGAGACCCAATTTCGATCCTCTCATTGTTCACATCTCTTCAATAGATCAAATTGAAAGACTAACATCGACAAATGACAAAAGAGCATACCATCTGGCCTCAAAATTCTGGCCCGGTCCCCTTACAATTGTCCTTCCTAAAAAACCTGTTGTTCCCGACATAGTAACTTCCGGGTTACCAACAGTTGGAATAAGAATGCCGGATAATGAAATAGCTCTCAAACTGATAGAAATATCCGGTTGCCCTATAGCTGCACCCAGCGCCAATAAGTTCGGCAGGATAAGTCCAACCCGGGCAGAACATGTTATAAAACAGCTTAAGGGTGTTGACATCATCCTAGATGGCGGCCCCTCAAAGGTTGGCATTGAGTCAACTGTTATAACTCTGGACCGGCATGGTTTTATAATTCTCAGAGAGGGATTTGTAACGGCGTCACAGCTGTCGGAAGTTGTACAACAATCTCCTCATAAACCAAAACCAGGAACAAATATATCTCCGGGGCTGCTCAATTCTCACTACAGCCCAAACAAACCAATATACATAGAAGGGGAGAATATTCCTGTAAACGACAAATCGAAAGGAGCATACATCTCGTTCGACGGCAACTCTCCAAAAGATTACCGGTTAGTATCATTTCTTTCAGAAAAATCCGATTTAAAAGAGGCCGCAGTTAATCTTTTTGGAGTGCTTCACAGCCTGGAAGATGACCCGTCAGTTGATTTCATCGTTACCCAACCGGTGCCGGAGAGTGGTATTGGCAAAGCCATTATGGATAAACTC
>CAZPFI010000006.1:0-32258 GCA_964585795.1 uncultured Muribaculaceae bacterium
GCACTACAGATTTTGGTTCTGTCTGTCTAGGTTCGAATCCTGGTAGGTCAACATTAAAGGGTGTCTCAAAGCTGTAAAAGGTGATGAGGCACCTTTTTTAATGACGAACTCATTTGGTGTATATCGCTAAAATTTAGGGACTTAAGTGATGGTGGTTTTTGGTATTTTGAAAACCATTGAGATGTAACTCGCCTAAAAACAAGAAGTTGCACAAAAACAGTTCGTCACTTAAAAAAACGTTCCATATACAAATCCTGAAAATGTAGCCATCACAACAACCAGAATAATGTATGTAATTGTTTTTTTTGTTCCCATAACGCCTCTTATAACAAGCATATTAGGAAGCGAAAGAGACGGGCCGGCCAGCAGCAGAGCCAATGCCGGGCCTTTGCCCATTCCGGATGCTAACAATCCTTGTACAATTGGCACTTCGGTTAATGTTGCAAAATACATAAACGCGCCAGTAAAACTGGCGAAGAAGTTAGACATCATCGAATTTCCGCCTACAGCCCACTCTACCCATTCGTTAGGTATAATACCCGGGATTTCGGTGGTATCGTGTGTAGAACCCAAAAGAAAACCTGCCATAACAACACCGATTGCCATAAGCGGCATAATCTGTTTAGCGAAACCCCAAGCCGATAGTGTCCACTCCCGGTTTTCTGAATCCTTTTTATCATAAAGCGTTACAAGAGATAATCCTGTAATTCCAACTATCATCGGAATTAGTGGAATCATTTTAGGATTTGGAATAAGCCATTTGGCCAGGAGAGCAGAAAGAGCTGTAGCTGCTACTCCGGCTAATACCCATGTAGCTTTAATCTTTAATATTCCTATTAGTGAATAAGCCATCATAACCGCAAAAACCCCTGTCAGATACCATTTGTATGTAAAAATATAATACCATAAACCAGATGCCTCTCCGGAAGCCGGGGCACCCCAATTTGCAAAAACAAGGATCAGCACAAGTGTAAGGAAGTGAAACATTGTGTGTAACATTGGACGCTTAGCAGGAGGTGCTTCAAAATTCATCTGCTCTTCTCTCTTTATTTTTTCCTCTTTACGATAAATGATTGACATGGATAGCCCGATGACGATGGCAAATATAATTGCTCCTATCATTCGTGCCGCTCCCATTTCTGAGCCAAGAATATTCCATGTCAGTATGATAGAAAGAATACTGATTGCCGGGCCTGAATACAGGAATGCAACTGCAGGACCTAATCCTGCGCCACGCTTGTAAATACTGGTAAAAAGAGGAAGAATTGTACAGGAGCATACGGCAAGAATGGCTCCTGATACCGATGCTACCGTATAGGATAGCCACTTTTTTGTATTCGCTCCGAAATAGCGGATAACAGATGCCTGGCCGATAAATACAGCAATTACCCCGGCAATGAAGAAAGCCGGAAGCAGGCACATTATAACATGTTCCTGTGCATACCATTTTGACAGATCAAGAGTTGCATCAATTGCTGTCATAAAGCGCTCCTTCCCAACAGGCAAAAAGAAAATACCTGCAAAAATGAGTATCATCCATATAAGGATTTTCAGCTCTTTTTTAGTTTCCATTAAACTTGATTTTATTTTTTTAATAAAACATCTATCCGTAAAGTGTTTACGAGTTGGTTAATATTTATAAAAATGGTGCTAAATGCCTAACAGTTTCCGTATTTCGCCTTCAGAAGGGACATATCCTTTAATCTTTACCTCACCATTAATTACAACTGCCGGAGTAGACAAAACATTGTATTTCAATATCTCCATAATGTCATCTACCTTGCGAACGATAGCGTCCACTCCTGTTTCGTCAACTACTTTTTTAACAGATTCGTATGTCGTTACACACTTCTTACAACCGGGGCCTAATATTAAAATTTCCATTTTTTAACTCTTCTTAAATATTGATAAATATGTAATAATTACCGACAATAATAAAAATTGCAGCAATAATTCTTTTGAACCACTTTTGAAAAAAACTCATTTTATTATAGAACTTGCCAATATTTCCAACGCTGTATGCCAGTAACCATGCTATGATAATAACAGGAAGTCCCGTGGCAACAGAAAAAACAGGTGGAAGAATTAGTCCCGACGGCGAAGCAATTGTCATTGGTATAAGCCCTCCAAAATACAGGACACCACTATATGGACAGAAGGCCAATGCAAAAACAGCACCCAGCAGAAAGGCATCCCAGAAACTCTTTTTACCCTCTTTATTACTAAACTTCTCTGTCAGTTTGCCGACTCCGGGCATATTGAGTTTAACGACATCCATCATGAAAATACCAATAATCACCAATGCTATTCCGAGCCATATTCCAACAATTCCCTCTATCATCCTTGCAATTTTAAACTGGCTTGCACCGAAATAGAATATCACTCCCAAAGTAGTATAGGTAAATATTCTTCCCAGGGTATAAAAAACCCCGTTAAACATTACATATCGCTTATTTGATATGTCTTTGCTTAGATATGCTGTTGCTGTAATGTTGGTTGCAAGCGGACACGGACTAATAGATGTCATTAACCCAAGAAGAAAAGCGGTTAAGACAGGCCAGTTAGAACCATCAGCCATATTTTGAAGCAACTCCATCATAACTTACAGGGCAAGTTTCTTTTCAACCTCAGTTTTTATAAGTTCTGTAAGAACCTCGGCGTTATTAACAGCATTTGCAAAGGCCTGGTTTGTAATATCAACATGGCTGTTGCCTTTCACTATGACTAAAGCGTTCCAGGTAACCTCATATTTTTCGACAAGTTTCTCATTTTCTTTGTCGTCAGTTATGACCTCTACATACTTCACCTTTGGATTATTACTGTATGTTTCTGTTAGTGTATTGATTGCAACTTCTTCTACTGCAATACAGGTTTTACATCGTTGTTTGCCGTGAAAATAATAGACATAAACCATTGAGTCATCTGCATCATTAGCCAATGATTGTGTGTTGGTATTTTCCTCCGTTGTGTTTTTGCCGGGGTTGCCGCACGATGCAAAAACAAATAATGCAACTGTTAAGAATAAAAATTTTCTCATAGAATTTGATTTTAAAATAATATTAGTTGTATTTGATATAAAAAGTCTCTAACTCTATATTTCCAGCACATAACCACAATTGCTAAGATATCCTGTATTATTTGTGCATTCGTTGTTATTCGAATAGTTCGCACTTCGCAAAAAAACGAATGATATGGGTAAAAAAGGTTTTTTGTTTACATTTTTTTAGACTTCGCCACTTCATTAATAAATCCTGCGAGTAATTCTTTTGCAAGTATCCAATTCTCTTGATTGATGCAATATTTTACAGAGGGCAGATTTATTTCGCCTTGTATCAATCCGGCATCTTTCAATTCATTCAGATGTTGAGAAAGGGTGCTTTTTGCTACAGGCAGCACCTCTGACATATCGCCGTGATAACAACAAGTGTGATTTGCAAGCATCTGGAGTATAGCGATACGGATAGGATGACCCATTGCTTTAGCAAATCGAGCTATCTGTATCTGTTCCTTCGAAATTTCTTTTTCTGGCATAATAAACAGATTTGTTCGCAAATATACGAATAACTCCGAAATAACAAATTCATTTAGTGTGTAATGCTAACAATTAGGGATTTAGACAGTGGTGGTTTTTGGTGTTTTAGAAAACCTTTGAGGCGTAACTCTAATAAAAACAAAAAGTTGCACAAAAAGAGTTCGTCATTTAACAACAATAACATTGGCAACTTTGCGTTCGCCTTTGTTGTCAAATGTTCTGTTGTCGGTTGGGTGGTTTACAATGCCGTTGGTGCCGGCACCTTTGGCATTTTTGATGTACATGGTGGTGGAGCCGCCTCCGTCGAGATTAATTATGTCTCTTGCTCCCAGCCATCTCAGGGTTTTTTGCAACTCTTCAAGAGACATTCCCTGCGACTGGGCTGCTCTGCCATCAACGGTAAAGAGGATGATTGTGCCATCGGCTCTTTTTGCAACTGCGGTGCGGGGGTGACGAGTGATATAGAAAGAGGAGTTTTCGAGAGGTTCGTCTCTGTCTGCAATTCTCAGCAGTGGTCCTGAAGTTATTACCTCTTCTGCCTGTATGTATCTCTCCCAATCTTTAAGTACATCGGCTTTGAGTATGTATAATGTTCCATCGTAAACAGCAAGAGCTCCCCTCTGATGCATTGCCCTGCCTGTGCCGGTATAGGTGTTAGGGGCTAGTTTAACGCCGCCTTTTCTTATGTAGTCCACAGAGTTGTAATCGATGGTATTATGCTCGTAGTTGAATTTAAAGAACGACCCGTTGATTGCTGCTATTGCATCGTGATCTGCTGCAAGCACACTGGTCTCTGTCAGCAGGGGGCTTGGTATTATCTCAACCGAGCGTCCTGCCGATGGGTCAATCTCAAGTATGTTAATGAACTGAGATGAGGAGAAGAGCTCTGAGCCGGCAAAATGAAACTGTTTGTGTTTTACACCCGGGGCAACCTCTGTGATTGTCCAGTTAGCGGTTACAACTTTAATGGAGTCGTTACCTGCATAAAGGGTTACTGTCGTAACGAACAGCAGTAAAATGATAAATCTTTTCATACTATTGAATCTCTATGATTGCTTCTGAAACATTAATTATATAGTCGCCCGCTTTCTCGCACTCTGCTACAATATCCATATAAAACACACCTGTCTGGTAGTTGTATTTGTTTGTCTCCAGGTTTAGCAGGTGTTCCTCTTTAAGATGGTTACGGTATTCATTGATAGAATTTTCGGCATCCTCTGCATTTGCTATGTTTGTTATCTTTGTATAACCCAGTTCCAGATTGGTTATCATCTGAACGAATGCATTGTCAACCAGATCCAGCATATGTTCCAGCCGTTTTATCATCTCCGGGTCAAACTTTTTGTTGTGTACTCTTTTCCGCTGCAGAATGCGTGCAATGTTGTATCCCGAATCTCCCACACTCTCTATTTCACTGATTATGGTGTACATTGCCTGAAGACGGCGCGCACTCTCTTCGCTAAGTTGTCCCTCCGATATGCTGTTAAGATAGTTTGCAATTTCAAGCTCCACTCTGTCGGTAATCTGTTCGTAATGCTCAAGCTTAGTGTAGAGCCCTTCAAATGTCTCTTTGTCATTTTCCAGTATAGCTTGTCTGGCATATTCGAACTGCTTTTGAGCAAGACGCGCAAAGTTTATAATTTCGTGTTTTGCCTGTGTGAGTGAAAGTTCCGAAGTACTCAGCATACCCCCCTGAATAAACTGTAGGCGAAACACCTCTTCGGTTTTTGGTGCCTTAACCACATAGCTGACAAACTTAACTATCTGAGGGGTAAAACCAACAAGCAGAATAGTATTTGTAATGTTGAACAGAGAGTGTAAAAACGATACTCCGTACAGTGTGGATGCAGTATTTACAAAAGGATCTCCTCCGCCAACAGCTACAGTTAATGCCGATACCAGTCTTAAAATTGGATTAAAGAATATAAGAACCCAAACAACCCCTATAAGGTTAAAAACAGTGTGGGCAAGGGCCGCCCGTCTGGCAGAAACATTGGCGATAGATGCCGCAATATTTGCTGTTATGGTTGTACCAATATTTTCTCCCAAAACCATTGCTGCAGCCATTTGAAACGGAATCCAGCCAAAACTGCACATTACAAGAGTGAGAGCCATTGTTGCACTCGAAGATTGTAAAACTATAGTGAGAACTGTTCCAATGGCTACGAAAATAAGGGTAGAGGCGAAACCAAAACTGGTCCACTCTTTAAGGAACTCCAGCACCTCCGGGGTAGATCTTAAATCGGGAACAGAAGATTTTAGGAAGTTGAGACCAAGGAATATGAGAGCAAAACCAATTATAAGTTCTCCAATGTTCTTCTTTCTCTTAGATTTAAACATCATAAAAGAGAACCCGATTCCAATAAGAGGAATTGAGAGAACTGCTATGTCTGCTTTAAAACCAAGCAGTGAGATTATCCAGGCGGTAACGGTGGTTCCGATGTTTGCACCCATTATCACACCAACAGATTGGGCCAGTGATAATAATCCTGCATTTACAAAACTGACAACCATTACGGTTGTTGCACTGGATGATTGTATTATTGCAGTGATAAAGAGCCCTGTAAGTACTCTTTTAAAAGAGTTTGAGGTCATTGCAGCCAGTATGCTCCTCATTTTGTCTCCTGCCACCTTTTGAAGGCCTTCGCTAAGAAGTGTCATTCCGTACAGAAAGAGGCCGAGAGAGCCGAGAACCTTTAAAACCTGATAAATAATATCCATTAATTTATACGCTTATTTACCTTGCAAATATAAACCATATAATTAAGCCCCTAAAAAATTTGAAAGCTTTTTGTTAACTTCGCACTGCAACTTATAAACATTAAGTGTCTCATTTTATTCAGGATGATAAAAAGCAGCAGAGGCCAAATCTTTTTATGGAGCATTTTGTTGCTTAATATTTTTGTAACAATTCCTCTTAAAGCACAGTTCTTCAGTACAGGAAGCGACCCCGCAAGAGCCCGCTGGAGGCAAATTAGCACACCGAACTTTAAAATTATCTATCCTCTTGAGATAGACTCTCTGGCCCGAAGATATGCTTTTCTTGCAGAGAGTTACCGGTCTAAGGTTATGGAGCCGTTGAACGCCAACCCATCCAGGGTAGATGTTGTCCTCCACCCTTACAATGCAATTAGTAACGGAATGGTTGCTGTTGCACCAAGGAGAGTTGAGTTGATAACCAGACCTTCTTGGGATAACCGGTATTACCTCGATTGGCATAAACACCTGGTTATTCACGAATTAAGGCACCTGGGACAGGTAAACCGGTTTAAAAGAGGTATTTTCAGGCCGTTAAGCTGGTTAATAGGAGAGCAGTCCTTTGCGATTGGTATTGGTTTATATATGAACACCTGGAAGCTGGAAGGTGACGCAATAGTTGCAGAGACAGAGCTTACCCCGGGTGGCAGGGGAAGAGACCCCGACCATCTTTTATATTACCGGGCTGCTTTTCTCAACGGCGATTACAGAAACTGGCAGAGATGGACCCTTGGTTCATACCGCGAGTTTGTCCCGGATGTTTACAGTTTTGGGTATTTGATGAACTCGTTTGTAAGGGTTAATTCCGGCAACTACCAATATATGGAACAGGTTACCAAAAGGGTAGTTGACAGATTTTACAATCCGTGGGAAGAGGCGAGAGCATACAGAGATTTTACCGGACTTACTAAAGATGAAAATTTCGAAGAGCTTAAAAGAGTGATGACTGCAAGATGGCAGAGAGAGGACTCTGTAAGGGCACCCTTTACCCCATCAACAGAAATTACCCGGGAGCAAAAAGAGTATACAGAGTATGTAAACCCGGTAAGCAGAGGAGATGATACCTTATACGCTCTTAAGACCGACATGAAGAGAATAAGGAGACTTGTTAAGATTGATAAGCAGCGGAATGAGACTAATGTCAGGTATATGGGCAGGGTAAGTTCTCCATTTATTCGTGTTGGTGAAAATCTTTTGTGGACAGAGTTTACCGGATCGCCCAGATGGGAGATGGAGAGTTTTTCGGACATATATTCATATAACATTGAAAGCAGAAAAACCACGCGTCATACCAGGGGACAAACATATTACTCTCTTTTTGAATGTAAGCAGAGACAGCAGATTATTGCTGTTTCGTATCTCACCGGAGGAGAGAGCAAAATTGTCTTTTTAAACGGAGAGACCTTCCTCGAGGAGGGTGAGATAGGTGCACCTGTGGGAGGGCAACTGTTTGAAGTTGTGAGATTGAAAGACAATTTGTTTGCAATAGCACTTACCCGGGATGGTTATGGAATTTACAGATATGACCTCCCGAAACAGGAGTGGTCACCGGAAATTCCCGGACAGTCAAGAGCCATAAAAAATCTCAGGAGCGATGGTGATGCACTATTTTTTATAAGCGACCTGCAGGGGAAAAATGATGTTTATCATTACGACCCTCAGATAAAATTTCTAAGATTAATAACCAATTCGCGTTTCGGGGTAAAGTCTTTTAACATCACCTCTTGTAAAAGCAATCTCATATACTCCGATTTTGGACAGAGTGGCTACAATCTGGTGTCTGTGAGTCAGGAAGAGTGGGAGTGGAAGCCGGCCTCTTTCAACAATGCTTTTGCAGATGAATTTGCGGAGATACTTTCATTACAGGCGGCTCACAAGACAGTGCCGGAAAATGATACAACCCAGGCATACTACCAATCGAAACCTTACCGCAAGATTGGCAATATATTAAATATTCATTCGTGGGCTCCGTTTTATTACAATATAGATAATATTAAAACTCTTTCATACGAAAGCATCTACGATGTTGTTACACCCGGATTTGTAGTCTATTCACAAAACTCTTTAAGTACAGCTTTTGCTTTTGCCGGATACTCTTATAGAAACGGGTTCCATTCGGGCCATCTTAAGTTCACCTACAGAGGGCTCTATCCTGTTTTTGAGTTAAGAACAGATTTTAATGCACGAGATCGTCAGGTTAACACAATAATCAGAGAACCGGGAAAGCCTCCATACAGGCAGCGCGATACCATTACCGGTTCGCCTTTTCTCAGGACGCAGCTGCTGGCCTATGTTCCCCTGTCATATAACAGCGGAGGTTGGTTCCGGGGCATAATTCCCAGAGTGTTGTGGAGATATACAAATGACTCCTACTATTCATCTGCAAAAGAGAAGTTCTCCGATTACCAGTACATAAATGCAGGTGTAAACCTATATTCCATAAGAGGTATGTCGGTGAGGGACATCTTTCCCCGCCTGGGAATTGGTCTCTCTGTTCAGTTTGCAACCGTTCCAAATGCGGGAGAGAACTTCGGATCACTTTTATACTCCTCTATGTATGCATATCTGCCGGGGTTTGCAGAGAATCACGCATTGAGACTATCTGTGGATTTTCAGAAGCAGTTTTTCAATAACAAGAGTTATCTCATGTCCAACTTTATCTCCTTTCCAAGGGGAGTTGAGGCTCGTTACAGCACACGGGCAGAGCTTTTTCAGGCCGAATACGCTATGCCTCTTTTTACAGGAGATCTTTCACTTACCCCGCTGCTGTATCTTAAGAGGATTCAGATTATTCCGTATGCAGGTTATTGCAGGAATGTATCCGGAAACAAAACAGAGAAGCTGCTGTCTACCGGGGGAGATGTGGTTTTTGATGTGAACCTCATTGGTATATCCTATCCACTTACCATAGGATTTAGAGGCGGGTATACATCGGAGAAAAGCAGCTATTTTGAATTTCTTTTTAAAACGCCACTCTAATTATGAGATTCACCAGGGTAAACACACTTAAGTTTTTTGACTGGATGCTTATTCTTGGCATAATTACAGTTAATCTGGTTTACTCAATTCTTGAAAAAGAGACGGATATAACAGGATCGTTGGCAGCAGTCTCGGGCGTAGTTTGTGTTGTTCTTGTAGCAAAGGGGAATATCTTAAACTATTTTTTTGGTGTGATTAATGTTACCCTGTATGCTCTCATCTCATATAAAGCAGGTTTATACGGCGATGCTGCGCTAAATGCCTTATATTACCTGCCAATGCAGTTCGTTGGCTGGTACTCTTGGGTAAAGCGCCGTGAGAATGAGGGCTCTGTAACTGTAATTGCAAGGAGAATGAGCAACAGGCAGAGAATAGGGCTGATAGTATTCTCGCTGATTGTGACTGCCCTGGTGGGTTATCTGCTATGGTTGCTGGGTGACAGACAGCCATTGAAAGACTCTGCAACAACAGTATTTTCGATAACTGCAATGTTTCTTATGGTGAGGAGATTCATGGAGCAGTGGGTTCTTTGGGTTGCGGTTAACATTATAAGTGTAATAATGTGGACTATTGCACTCTCCAACGGAGAGTCACACTCGGCACTGATGATACTTATGTGGTTGTTCTATCTTGCAAATTCGGTAAACGGATGGATAACATGGTTTAAGCTTTCGCAAACCACTCGATGATTTTTTTTGCAGCAGCGGCTCCAGTAACCCCCTTCAGCTCTTCCAATGAGCACCTTTTAATTGCATTTAAACTTTTAAATTTTTTTAGCAGTCTCTCTTCTGTTTTGGGTCCTATGCCCGGAATTTGACTTAATTCCGACACAATCTGTTCTTTGCTCCTTTTGTTTCGGTGATGTGATATACCAAATCTGTGGGCCTCATCACGAATCTGCATAATTAAACGGAGCGATACCGAATTCTTATCCAGAAACAGAGGGTGCGGGTCTCCAGGAATAATAAGCTCTTCCAGACGCTTTGCAATGCCTATTACTCTTATTTTGTTTTCAAGACCAAGCTCCCTCAGGGCCTCCCATGCAAAGTTAAGCTGACCTCTTCCTCCGTCTATAATAATAAGTTGAGGCAGTTGGTTTTCCTCTTCCTGTAAACGGGAATACCTTCTGTTAACAACCTCCTTCATTGAAGCAAAGTCGTTTGCCCCAATCACTCTTTTGATGTTAAAGTGCCTGTAATCCTTTTTGCATGGGAGACCGTCACGGAAAACTACGCAGGCAGCAACGGCAAATTTCCCCTGAATGTTAGAGTTGTCAAAACACTCAATGTGTCTGGGTTGCTTGTCAAGTGAGAGGTCCTTCATTAAAGAATCCATTAACCGCTCCTTGTGTTCGTCAGGACGAAGGGCCTCTTCTTGTTTGTGCTTCTCAATCATCAGCTGTCTGGCATTGGTCTCACTTAACAGAAGAAGCTTGTGCCTATCTCCCTTAACGGGTATTGTACATCTGGCTGCCAGATATTCGCTGTCGGGCAAAAATGGAACAATAATCTCTTTGGATGTGTCACCGAACTTCGAGTGAATTTCTGTAATAAATGTACTTAAAACACTTTGAGGGGTCTCTTCTATTGGTGTCCTTAACTCGAGGTTTAGCGACTGAATGACAGTGCCGTTTACAATGCGGATATAATTACCAAATGAAATGTTAGTTTCGGAAATTACATAAAAAACATCTGCATTCGAAACAGAGGGGTTTACTACCAAAGATTTGTTGTTGTGCCCGGTTATAAGATCTATTTTATCTTTGAAAAGCTGAGCTTCTTCAAACCTTAATTCATTGGCATGTAGCTTCATTTGCGAACGGAACGAGGATATGATGCGGGCTGTGTTCCCTTTTAAGAGGGCGGTTATCTCTGTAATCTGATTAAGATAATCCTCCTCACTGAACCTGCCTGTGCAGGGTGCTTTACACTTACCAATGTGGTATTTAAGACAAGGCCTGTATTTCTGTTGTGAGATGGCCTGAGGAGTTAATGAGAGCTTACAGTCTCGCAGATAAAATAAATTATGGATCAGTTCTGTAAGATTGTGTACCATGGAGCCGGAGCTGTATGGCCCAAAGTAACGAGATTTGTCCTTTACAACCCTCCGGGTAATAAATACCCGGGGGAATGGTTCGTTTTTAATACAAATCCAGGGGTAGGTTTTACCATCCTTCAGCATTATGTTATATCTTGGCTGGTACTCTTTAATGAGGTTGTTCTCCAGCAGAAGTGCCTCTGCTTCGGTATCAAGAACAGTGTGTTGAATATCCGCTATTTTTGAGACCATAACCCGTGTTTTTACCGACAAGCTTTGGGGGTTCTGAAAATACTGCGATACTCGTGCTTTAAGGTTTTTAGCTTTCCCGATATATATTATTGTACCCTCTTTGTTTATAAAACGATAAACTCCGGGGAGTGTGGGCAGTAATTTAATCCGTTCTTTTACAGAAGTATTGTCGAATATCTGCTTCATAAGCAATTATTGATTCCCTCCTTTTTTTGTAAAAGTAACAATTATCTTATATTTGTGTCCGGATATGACAAATAAACTTGTTACAAGTTCGGATGTTAAGCGGGGCTTAAAGCTGCGTGGTTTTCCCGGGGATATACTGGCGCGTATTGTGATGTGCCTCACCGGGCTGAACAAAATTAACAAAAGGTATGCCCGAATAAGTCATCTTAATGGCAGGGAGTTCATAGCCACAGGGCTAAAAGATTTAAACATCTCCTTCGATCTCAACGAGAAGGAGCTGGAGTACATACCTCAGGAGGGCCCGTTCATTGTAGTGTCAAACCATCCTTTCGGCGCAATCGACGGAATTATTTTGCTGCATATCTTCAGCTCTATCAGACCCGATTTAAAATCTTTGTCAAATTTCCTTATTAACACCATTCCAAACATCAACGAGTTTATATTGGCTGTAAACCCTTTTCTTGACAGACCCGATCTTGCCGGAAGTTATTCAGGGTTGAGAAGTGCAATTGAGTGTCTGCAGGGTGGGGCTCCGCTTGCTCTGTTCCCTTCCGGAGAGGTCTCAACCACATATGGATCAACTGTTATAAGAGATAAAGAGTGGCAGCCGGGGATAATTAAGCTCATTAAAAATGCAAATGTTCCGGTTGTTCCGGTCTATTTTCACGGGACCAACTCCAGATTTTTCCACTGGATAGGAAAGATTCATCCCATGCTGCGTACTGCACGGTTGCCTTATGAGTTACTCAACAAACAAAACAAGTGCATAAAGATTTGCATTGGAAAACCAATTTCGCAAAGCGAGATAGCCGAACATAAAGATATTAAGGAGTTAGGACTCTACTTAAGGTCGAGATCTTATGCGCTGGAGGCAAACATACCTCAAAAAGAGAGCAGCGTAGAGGATAGGAAGGATATAGAACCTATTGCTCTGCCAAAGAACCGTAGGGCTATGCAAAAGGAGATTAACTCTCTTGGCAGTGATAAACTGCTCTTCACTACCGGTCATTACAGCTGCTACTTAACGGACTCCAAATCAATTCCATTGATGATGCACGAACTGGGAAGGAGAAGAGAGGAGGCGTTCAGGGCAGTTGGCGAAGGTACCGGAAAACCATTGGATCTGGATGAATACGATAACTACTACAAACATCTCATCTTGTGGGATAAGCAAAAAACAAGATTGATAGGCGCCTACAGACTCGGGTTTGGTAGTGAGATTATGAAAAGTAAAGGGGTTAAGGGATTCTATAGCAGATCGCTGTTTTTCTATGAAAAACAGTTTTATCCAATTTTATCAAAATCACTCGAACTGGGAAGGTCATTTGTTGTTTTGGATTATCAAAAAGAGGCACTTCCCCTGGTAATGCTGCTCAAAGGACTCTTCTACTCTGTACTTAACCATCCCGAGATAAAATATTTACTTGGTCCTGTTAGCATAAGTTCGTGGTATCCTAAATTTTACAGAAGCTTAATGATTCATTACATAAAAGAGAAGCATTCTGTCCCCGAACTTGAAAAATATGTAATACCAAGCAATCCTTTCTTCCCCGACTACCTCAGAACCTCTGTTACTCATCTGCTTCACAGCAAAATGGATAGTATTGAAAAGTTCGACAGGTTTATGCTGCGTTTGAGCAACAATCAGTACCGCTTGCCAACACTGGTGAAGAAATACCTTAAGATTAACTGCAAAATAGTAACCTTTAATGTAGACCCCGATTTTAATTACTGCGTTGACGGATTGGTTTTACTGGATCTGTTACAGGTCTCCAAACAGGAGATAATGGCTCTTGCCAAAGGTGAGCCCAATGTGGAGAGAATTAAAGAGAGGTTTGGTATCACAGATACTGGCGAGATATAGATTCCATCTTATGGCACCGGGTCATATCCGCTTCCTCCCCACGGATTACAGCTTAAAATACGCTTAATTGCAAGCCAGCCCCCCTTAAAGGGGCCGTGTTTTTTTATAGCTTCTGCAGAGTATTGCGAACAAGTTGGAGTGTATCTGCAACTTGCCGGTTTTAATGGAGAGATAAATAGCTGATAACTCTTTATCAAAAGCAAAAAAGGGATAGAGAGAACTTTTTTAATCAGCTGTATTAATCTTGTTGAGGACATATTCAATTCTCTCGTTTATAAATGAAAACTCAGGTATCTCTTTGCCAAGATAAACTATTGAGAGGTTTATACCCCTTTTAAAGAGTGAAGGGAACCTTTTTAGTCTTAATGATTCCCGGATTTTTCTTTTGATGAGGTTTCTGTCAACTGCCTTTTTAAAAGATCGTTTTGGAACCGATATTACAACCTTAGATAGGGAAGTGTCGTTATACAGGTAAGAAGCTCTTATCGGGTAACTGACAATAACGCGTCCCTGGTCAAAAAGCTGTGCTATTTGTGACCTGGAGCAAAGTCGTGTGCTTTTACCGAAATTTAAATTATTCTCTTCTCTCACATTTAGAGCAGATATCTGCTATTTATTTTCAAGAAACAACGAGAGTGCGCGTGCAATTGAGGGTGCTTCGGGCGTAGGAGCAACAACAGTGGATTTAAGTTTTGAAGCTTTGAGTGCCTTGAGAGTTGCCGGCCCAAAGGTTGCAAACATCAGATTTTCTGATTTAAACCCGGGGAAGTTTTCGTTAAGAGATTTTACATCCGAAGGGCTGTAAAAGACCACCATGTCATAAGTGTTAATAGCAAGATCTTTAAGATTGCTGTTAACTGTCTTTACAAGGATAGCGCTGGAATGTCTTAGTTTTGCTTTTGTAAAGATTTTGTCCAGCTCCGATTTGGTATTATCCGCCACAGTAAGCAGAAAATTCTCGGATTTGTGCTTTATCCCTATTGCCTCCACGATGGAACAGTTTGATCCGTTTCCGAAAAAGATCTTTCTTTTGCGGTAAACTATGTATTTCTGCAGATATAGTGCAATAGATTCTGAGACACAAAAATATTTCATTGTCTCCGGAACAGCAATCCTCAGCTCCTCACATATTTTAAAAAATGCATCAATCGCATTTCGGGAGGTAAAGACAATTGCAGTATGGTCCAGAATGTTTATCTTTTGCAGGCGAAACTCCTTAACCTGAATAGGTTCTACACGAAAAAACGGGATAAAATCTATTCCTATTTTGTATTTGGAGATCAGTTCTGTGTATGGGGACCCGTTTGTGGGTTCTGGCTGTGATATGAGTATCCTTTTAATTTTCATACTACTGGTTAGAGAGTAAAAAATTGATGAACAGTGCTATAGGCAAAAGTTCGACGGTGCAAAGATACAAAATATTGAAAACTTGTGAAAAACGATGTAAAATAAATGTTTGATAAACCCTTATCAGAAATAAAAGATAGATTGATAATGCACACAATAACAGTAGTTTAATGAATATTTCGGGGTCATCTTTAACAATAAAAAATTTTGTCAACAACAGGGGAATTGCAAAAAACACACCCATTATTAAATGATTGTAACCAATTTTTCCTATTGTGCTGAAAAGTTGTCTGTTTTTTGTAAGCCAGCCGAGAAAAGCAAGTATTATGTTTTTGAACAACCAGTATGAGAATATAATAGAGAATATGTAAACTATTTGTAAAAAAGGAGTTGTGCCGGTAGTCTCCTCAAAATATTGTCCGGTTGTAACTACAATGTAAACGGGGATAAACACAACTGTAAAAAGAACGGTAATATTACGCTGATTCGATATTGAGAGCTTCTCCTCTATCTTTAAATTTTCACGATATCTTACAATACTTCTTAAAATTCCGGGTAAGGTTCCGGAAACCTCCCGGGAGAATAAAACAAAAAGGATGAAAAGAGAGAGAATGAGGGCTGAGTATAAGTAGCCCGCAGGCACAGAGTTGTGGTGGTTGTGTTGTTGATAGTTTACATCAAGAGTGGATGCCTCCCACAGAGAATCTGCCGGAAGTACAGGTGAAACACCAGAAATAATCTCTTCACTTAAGGTAACTGGATATCTGCTGAAAAGTGAGTCCTCAAAACTAATTGTATCATATACTGACTGCATCAGTTACCTCTTTTTGAATTATATCCGTTACTGTTAAGATACTCCGTAATTCTGTCGCGAAAATCACCCTGAATAATTATCTCTCTATTTTTAACACTGCCGCCGGTACCGCACCTACCCTTAAGCTCTTTTCCCAAATTCTCCAAATCCTCGTCACTTCCCACAAAACCTTTAACAAGAGTAACCTTTTTACCACCTCTGTTACGCTTGTCCAATGAGACTATTAACCGTTGCTTCTCTTTTGGCAAGGTCTCCTTTGCGGGAGTATCTCCGGCACCGGTAAACTGATATTCGGAATTGGTAGAATAAACCATCCCCAGACGGCTTTTCCAGTCATTATTTGCCATTGGATTTTTGTTTACGCAAATTTAGGTAGAAAATTTCAAAATAGTATCTTTGCTGTTTAAACTGCAAATCACCGCAAAAAGTCGCATATGGAAATAAAAAAATTCAGACAGGCAGATTACCTGATAGGGGCAATACTCTTTTTGATTGCCTCATTTGTGTACCTATCCACAATGGAGCCAACAACCAGCTTTTGGGATTGCGGTGAATTTATCGCATCATCCTATAAACTTGAGATTGGTCACCCCCCCGGCAATCCGGTTTTTCAGCTTATTGCCCGGTTCTTTACCCTTTTTGCAAGTGCAGAGAACGCCGCATTAATGGTAAATGCAATGAGCGCAATATGCTCGGGACTCACAATAATGTTTCTTTTCTGGACAATTACACATCTGGCCAGAAGGGTTGTTGAGAAGAGCGGAAAAGAGCTTACAATGTCAAATGCAATTACAGTATTCGGTTCCGGAGTACTGGGTGCTCTGGTATATACATTCTCCGATACATTCTGGTTCTCTGCCGTTGAGGCGGAGGTTTATGCAATGTCATCCCTGTTTACTGCAGTTGTGTTTTGGGCAATGTTAAAGTGGGAAGAGCAGGCAGATGAGCCGTATTCCAACAGGTGGATAATATTGATTGCCTTTTTGATGGGGCTTTCTATAGGGGTACACCTCCTAAACCTGTTAACAATACCTGCTTTGGTATTTATCTACTACTACAAAAAATTTGAGGTTACACGCAAACGGAGTATTATTGTTCTTGGCCTATCTGCTGTTATACTCGGGGCAATTTTATACGGGGTGATACCCTATCTGCCAAAAGGTGCAGCACTGTTCGATCTTATATTTGTAAACTGGTTGGGGCTTCCGTTTAACAGCGGAGCTGCGTTCTTCGTTCTGCTTGTTTTGGCTGTCTCTTTTGCCCTTATTGTGTACTCTTATAAGCGGGGTAAAGTACTGCTAAACACCATAGTTCTCTCATTTACTATGATAGTAATCGGCTACTCTGCTTTTGCTGTTATAATCATAAGATCCTCTGCAAATACTCCTACAAACGAGAACCAGCCCGATAATCCATTCTCGCTGGTAAGGTATCTGGGCAGGGAGCAGTATGGAAGCAATCCTCTAATCTATGGAGAAACTTTTGCCTCTACATACCATTTTGACTCCAAAAAATACTGGGTAAAATTTGATGACAAATACAAAAAGGTACCGGGACCTTTCCAGCCGGTTTATGATTCTCACACAAAAATGTTTTTTCCGAGGATGTGGAATGGAAATAATCAGGACCACATTAAATTCTATCAGGGATACACCAAAGGCAGAGGCCGGCCAATTACAGGCAGCGATTATAAGATGCCTACCTTTACCGATAATATGGCATATTTCCTGGATTATCAGGTAAATTGGATGTATCTGAGGTATTTCATGTGGAATTTTGCCGGAAGACAAAACGATTTCCACGCACAAACTCCGGGAGACCCGATAAAAGGTAACTGGGAATCGGGTATAGGGTTCATTGACAGGGCAAGACTCGGAGACCAGAGAGAGGGGCCCGACTTTGTTGTCAACAACAGGGCAAAAAATCACTACTATATGATACCCCTGATATTGGGTATTATTGGTCTGTTTTTCCAGTTGAAGAGAGATAAGCAGAACTGGTGGATTACAATGCTTCTGTTCATACTTACCGGAATTGCAATTGTTGTCTATCTAAATCAGCCTCCATACCAGCCGAGAGAGAGAGACTATGCCTATGCAGGTTCATTCTATGCATTTGCAATATGGATAGGGCTGGCAGCAATGGCTATTCACGAATTCTTAAAAAAATGGGTGCCGGAAAGAGTATCGGCAATTGCTGTCAGCACAGTTTTGCTGGTTGTTCCGGTGCAGATGGCATCTGAGAACTGGGACGATCACGACAGAAGCAACAGATATACAGCAAGAGATTTGGCTTATAACTATCTTAACTCGTGCGGTGAGCAGGCAGTACTGGTTACTCACGGCGATAATGACACTTTCCCTCTGTGGTATCTCCAGGAGGTTGAAGGGGTAAGGACAGATATCAGGGTGGTAAATACATCGCTGCTGGGTACCGACTGGTATATAGATCAGATGCAATATAAGGTATACGAATCGGAACCTCTGCCATTTTCAATTCCAAGAAGTGAATATCTGTATGGTACAAACGATATTCTCCAAATTGAGGACAGACTTAATCGTCCGGTTCCTTTGAAAGTGGTTATTGACTGGATTTCCAACCGTTCAACTCAGCTGAGACTTCAATCAGGAGGGACTCTGAGCTACTTTGCCGCCAGACAACTGCAGATTCCGGTAAATAAAGAGAATGCGCTTGCTGCCGGCATTATCGCCAAAGAGGAGCTCCACCTGGTACCTGATACAATTCAGCTCAATATTCCGGAGAGAAAAAATTCGTTACTCAAAAACGAGTTGATGATACTCGATCTTTTGGCTAATTACAACTGGGACAGACCTATCTACTTTGTGGCAATGGGTGGCGATCTGGAGATTGGTATCAGAGAGTTTCTTGAATTCAAGGGATTTGCTTATAAGTTTGTTCCAATCCGCAACAGAAGCACATACGGAAGTCCGGGAAGAATTAACCCGGAAAAAATGTATGAAAAAGTTATGAATGTTTACAGGTGGGGAAATATGTACGATCCCACAGTTAATATTGATTATCAGAACCTGCTAACTTTTAATGCTGTACTGGCTGCAAGGAATATCTTCAGCCAAACAGCAAAATCGCTGCTTGGTGCAGGAGACTCTGTAAGAGCTGTTGAGGTGTTGGACAGGATGCAGCAGATAATGATACCATCTCAGTTTCCGCTTAATGGCTCTGCAATGTCTGCCTCTTTGAATGAGCTTGCAGTTATAGAAAGTATAGAGCTGTATCTTATAGCGGGTGAGCCGGAAAAGAGTGTACAGCTGGCAGATCAGTTTACCGCGGAGACACTTAGCACCATAAGACTATTTGCAACACCGTTCAGAGGTAAGTTTCTGTCGAAAAACGATCTTGAAAATAATCTTTCGTATTTGCACTATGTAGCAGACATCTTCCGTCAAAGAGGATATGTGGAGCAGGCGGCACAATATGAAAAGATACTTGATGACATATTCGAGGAGTTGCAGCAGTAACTGACCTACAAAGAGGGATTAGCTATTCAAGAAGAAGATTGCAACCTCTGAGTTCGGAGTTTTTAATGCGGCCGGTGATTGAAAATTTACCGGCCGTGTGCATTATTCCCATATCCTCGGTCTGAATAAACGAGCAGGAGTTGAGATTGGCTAAATCTATAATGTTTATCCCGCCTAAACGGTTGTACTCATTTAATTGTTCAAAGGGGTTGATTAAGTCTCTTATCACCACTCTCATCCAGGGTGGTGTTTCAAAAATACCATCTTTATATGAATATGCCTGTGAGAGCAGTTCTGCCATTCCGTATTCCGAAGCTATGTTGCTTACACCAAATCCTGTTTTAAGTGCCCAATGGAGCTCTTCCCTCCCTATCTCCCTGTTTCGTCCTTTCATCCCTCCTGTCTCCATTACAATAAGTGAGGGGAAATCTACTTTGTATTGAGTGACAAAATCGAGAAGTGCAAAACTTACACCCAGTAATAAAGTTTTACAGCCACTCTTTTTAAGAAAAGAGAGCTTATTAAAAAGCAACTCAAAATCGTTTAAATAGAAACCCGAATGTTCGTTTTGCGACAATTTGATAAGGGAGTCTGCCATATAAACCAGTGAAGAGCCCTCTCTTTCAAGATAAGATGGCAGCAGAGCCAGTATGGCATAATCCCGGGGGTTCCCCCAAAAAAGATTGAAGCAACTTAAGAAACTCTGTTCATAGACAGAGAGATCAACAACCGGATGTTTCGATGGTGTTGTTCCTGTTGTGGCACTGCTGGTAAACACAATCCTGGGTTCTGTATCTCCGGTAATAATTCTGTGCGTTTTAAAAAGAGATACCGGCAGAAAAGGTATCTGATTAACAGATTCAACTGAACCGGCATCAACCCCTATCAGAGAGATATACTGCCTGTAGGGGGCGCACTCTTTACTTTGAGCAGCAAAGATATCCAGGGCAATTTTTTCGAAATCCTCCGGAGATGCAATGCTAAAGATTTTGCTTTTCACTTACTTCTGTTTAATGCTTTTCTGTATCTCCAGGAGTTGTTCGGCAAATACTCTCTCTCCGGACAGACGGGGAACCTTATTCTGGCCTCCAAGTTTGCCTTTCTGCTTCATCCATTCGTAAAAACTCCCCTTTTTTAATATAACCAACTGAGGAGCAGTCATTGTAACATTGTTCTTCCTTTTTGCGTCGTAGTCGGAATTTAGCTGACACAGATTAAAATCAAGATCATTTGTAAACTTATCCAAATGGTCCGGAGGTGTCATAAACTCTATAAGCCATTGATGAGAACCCTTTTTGCCTCCCTCCATAAAGAGTGGTGCAACCGTGTAATTAACAACCGAAATGTTGTGTTTTTCACAAACCGAAGAGAGTGCTCTTTCTGCATTATTTATCATTAACTCTTCTCCAAAGGCGTTTATGAACAGTTGCGTCCGTCCCGAAACAATTATTTTGTGAGGATACAATGAGGTGAACATTACGCAGTCTCCAATAAGATATCTCCAGAGTCCGCCGTTGGTTGAAATTACAACTGCATAATTCTCGTTGGTTTTGACACTTTCGACAGTGTCAAAATCTGTATATCTTCCGTTTAGAGCATCACTCAACCGCGACATGGGAATAAACTCATAAAACACACCGTTATCTGTAAGTAAAAGCATAGATGTATCATCCGGATTGTCCTGATATGCAAAATATCCCTCCGATGCATTGTAGTTTTCCATGTAGCGCATTGAGGAAGAGGGGATAAGCCGGGCGTATTCGCTGCGGTATGGATGGAAGCTTATTCCTCCATGCATAAAGAGTTCGAGATTTGGCCATATCTGCAACAGGTTATCTTTACCGGAGTATTCAAGAACTTTTCTAAGAAGAACCAGGTTCCAGGAGGGAACTCCCGAAAAATTTGTGACATTATACTTAAGAGCTTTTCTGCAGATAGCTTCAACTTTTTTCTCGAAATCTCCAATCAGTGCAGTCTTTCTGTTGGGAACCCTTCTTAGTTCTACCCAAACAGGGGTGTTTTTTAAAAGTATGGCAGAGAGATCTCCGTAATGGCTTCTGCCAGAACCCAGCTCGTCAATTGTTATGCTTCCGCCAAGAGTGAGAGCATCTCCGTCGAATATACGGGTGCCGGGGTTATTTTTGACATATGTGGCAAGCATTTTTTTCATACCTGCATAGTGACACAAATGCAGAGAGTCGTGGGTAACCGGGATAAATTTGCTTCTGGACGAGCTGGTGCCGCTTGATTTGGCAAACCATTTTACCGGACTATCCCAGATTACACTATCTTCTCCTCTCCTGACCCTCTCGATGTAGGGTTCAAATGAGTCGTAATCACTCAAAGGAATTGAGTTGCGAAACTCATTAAGTGTCATTCCGGGTTTTGCAGAGTGTTCTGCCCCAAACTTTGTGCGGGAAAGGGTTTTGATTAGCCTGTTGTACCAAAATTGTTGATAAAAAACCGGCTGCAGCTTGCTCTTTTCAATAGAGGCAAGCATATTTGCCGAATACAGGAGGTAAATTCTGGAAGTTATAGACATATAACAAAGATAAGTATTATTCAAAAACCTCGTGTAAAACATCCAGGGACTCCACCCTGAAATCTGCACCGGAATGCAGGCGAAGGTAGTTAATCATATCCTTGACAAAACGGTATCTGGTTATTCCGGATGTTTTTATTGTGTTTAGTTCTTCCGGTGAGATGGTTGAGAGAGTGTACAGTAATCTGCTTTCTGGTTCATCCAGATAGATACCGGTATTTGTGCCGGTAAGTGAAATGGAGTGTTTGTCTGTGAAAGTGGCCGAAACAACATCAAAAACAGGAGATGAAAAAGCACGGTCCGGTTTGGGTGAATAGCCAAGATGTTTGCACAGGTTTACAATAAACCAAAGGTGGAAATTTGAGACACCCTCTGTGGTGTTTTCAAGCCAGATCACAGACTCAAGGATATAGTTGTACAGAAGGTCGTTTTTCTCAATTTCGCGTATTGTTCTGTACAGAAGTTCGCTTATAAAGAGAGCAATTGTATTCTTTTTAATATCAACCCTGAGAGAACTTAAGCGGAATGCTGGCGAAAACTCCTTAATTGAAGGAATATCTCCAAGTGAAAATGATGAAATCTCTGCATCAATAATTGACAAAGGGTGGAGATGAACCAAATTTGCCTGTTTCTTTGAACTCTTTGCTCCTCTAATATAAAAACTTTCCCTGCCGCCCCTGTTGGAGTAACCTTGTACAATTACATCGTTGTCTTTATGTCTAATTGTATGAAGAACAATTATCTGTACCGATGCTGACATACCGGTTAAAGCTGTTTTTCCAGGAATCGGGCCAACTTTCTTATCGCCTCACCTCTGTGAGAGATTAAATTTTTCTCTTCAGCTGACAGTTCGGCAAGAGTTTTGGTGTAACCATCAGGCAGGAACAGCGGGTCGTAACCAAATCCCCCTCTTCCGGTGGGATTGTGGGTTATTGTGCCATTAAGAACACCTTCGAACAGATGTGAACTGCCGTCCAAAACAAGAGATATAACGGTCCTGAATCGAGCCCTGCGATTATTTGCTCCGGTAAGTTCTTTGAGAAGTTTTTCCATATTCTTAACCGAATCGCATTCACAGGATGCATATCTTGCCGACTTTACACCGGGTCTTCCCCCCAGATATTCCACTTCCAACCCGGTATCATCCGCAAAAGAGCTCCTTTGTGTCTTCTCCCATATAAAGGCCGCTTTGAAAAGGGCGTTCTCTTCCAGAGTAGCAGCATCTTCGGGAATATGATCGAAAATTCCCAAATCTGCAGGTGAGATTATGGTTGCGTTGCTTCCAATTATTCCTCTTGCTTCCTCCAGCTTATGAGGGTTTGATGTGGCGAAAATCAGCTCCATATAAAACAATATTGCAACAAAGATACTAAAACTTTAAATTTGTATAATTTTATAATATTCAAGATAGTGATGAAGAGAATAGTAATACCGGTAATGGTTTGGTTCGTTCTGATTTTACCGGTAAAAGCAGATGCTCAATCTGCAAATTTTAAGATTGGTAAGAACCTCGAGATACAGATGAATGTACTTAGAGAGCTCTCTATGTTTTATGTTGATACCATTGCAGCAGATAAGCTTATTCTTTACGCTGTGGAATCGATGCTTGAGGGATTGGACCCCTATACGGTTCTGATACCCGAGGAGGAGAGAGAAAATCTTGAGCTGATGACTACCGGCTCATACGGTGGAATAGGTGCCTTAATAAGAAAGACAGATGACGGAGTGATGATCTCTGAGGTTTACGAAAACTCTCCGGCTGCAAAAGCGGGACTTACGGCAGGGGACATAATATTAAAAATAAATGGCGAGACGGTAATGCCGCTGCCGGTTGATGAGTGCAGTTCAAGGATGAAAGGGACTCCTGGAACAATCGTTTCCTTTGTTATTAAGAGACTAAGAGGTGGAAATGAGGAGACAATAACAGTTGTCAGGGAGAAAATTCATTTTCCTGATGTAGCATACAGCGGAATGGTTTCTGACAGTGTCGGGTATATCCGTATATCGGGTTTTACCATAGGAGGTTCAAGGGAGGTGAGAGAGGCCCTTCTGGAATTAAAGAGAGATAAAAACCTTAGAAGGGTAATACTGGATCTTCGCGGAAATGGAGGAGGCATTCTTGACGAAGCTGTTGACATTGTCTCCCTGTTTGTTCCAAAAGGGACAAAAGTGGTCTCTGCCACCGGAAAATTCAGACAGGCAGATATGGACTACTACACACGAGGAGAGCCGGTTGATACCGATATTCCGTTGATTGTATTGGTTAACTCTTCATCAGCATCATCCTCTGAGATTGTTGCCGGGGCTCTGCAAGACTTGGACAGGGCAACTATTGTGGGCACAAGAACCTTTGGTAAAGGGTTGGTTCAATCAATAAGAGATGTGGGTTACAATTACAAACTTAAGCTTACTACAGCCAAATACTATACACCCAGCGGAAGGTGTGTACAGGCAATTGACTACACACAGAGAAACGAAGACGGCAGTATAGGTTATATCCCTGATTCACTTATCCGGGAGTTTAAAACCAGCAAGGGGAGAACTGTTTATGACGGTGGTGGTATTATCCCGGATGTTATAATTAGTCCAAAAAGTTACAGCAGACCTGCACTTTCTCTGGTTTATGGTGAGCTTACTCACGCCTGGTCGTTAGAGTACTTCAAAAACAATCTGCATATTGCAGATCCGTCAAACTTCTCTTTGACAGACAGCGAGTATGAGATGTTTGTTGAGTGGGCTTCGGACAAGGAGTTCGACTACAGAACATCATCCGAGGTGGAGTTCGACAGGTTTATTGCCACAGCCAAAAGGGAGGGCCTCTACAGCGGGCTTGAAGAGAGTATTAACAGACTGGCAAATGAAGTTAAGCCCGGTAAGGCAGAGGTGCTGAGAAACAACAAGGAGGAGATAAAAGCGATATTAGAAGAGGAGATATGTGCCAGGTATTATTATCAGAGAGGAAGAGCAGCAAGTATTTTGAGAAATGATAAACAATTAATAGAGGCGTTGGATGTAAAGCTGATTGAGTATGGGGTTGAGGGAGCTGATATTTCCGGAAATATGTCCGGTTTGTCAAAGAGTGTTGGTGCAGGGAGAGAAGGTAATTTGTCTGGAGTGTATGGGGAGCTTGCCTCTGACATACTACTGGCAGTGGAGAGAAAATCCGGCAGAATTTAACATTTGCCGCAACATTGATGTTGAATGTGTTGTTACTCTCATCCTTTACAGGAAAGAGAGTTCGTGGAGAGAGGTTATAAGAAGATTTAAGTATTACGGAGACAGAAAGCTGGGCAGATTTCTGGCGGGTATGCTGGCTCTAAAGTCGTTTGAAAGCGGCCTTTTCCGGGATGTCGATCTTATTGTACCTGTTCCTCTTCACCCCCTGAAGAGATGGATGCGTGGTTTCAATCAGGCCACGGAAATTGCAAAAGAGATCTCCGGCATTATAAATATACCCGTTAAGGAGGGGATTCTTAAAAAAGGCAGATACACTTTTTCTCAGACCATAAAGGGAAGAGATGAGAGAGAATCCGGCATAAAAGCATCTTTTTATGTTAATAAAGGGGAGGTTTTCCGGAATAAACACATTCTACTGGTAGATGATGTAATTACAACCGGAGCAACAACCTGCCACTGCGGGAGGGAAATTCTTAAAGCCGGGGCATCACGCCTAAGCGTTGCTGCGTTAGCATTTGTTGAATAAATTGAGTAAATTTGACCTCTTGTATTATGCTGGATTTTATTAATATTGAGCTTATTGATATCATAGATATCCTTCTGGTAGGTGTTCTTATCTATCAGGCATACAAACTTATACGGGGAACAGCAGCTTTGAACATTTTTACCGGGATAATATTCTTCTATATTATATGGTTGGTTGTTAAGGCATTGCAGATGGAGCTTCTGAGTGCAATTCTTGGACAGGTGATGGGAGTAGGGGTGTTGGCATTGATAATTCTGTTTAAACAGGAGATAAGAAGATTTCTGTTAAGACTTGGTACCAGATATATTGAGTCGGGAAACCGGTTAAGAGTTGTTAATATTTTTATGAAACCGGGCTCAACTTCAATATCTCTTGACGAGCTTAATGAGATTACACAGGCCTGCAAAAGGATGTCTGAAACACAAACAGGAGCTTTGATAGTTCTTGGGAAAAAATCGTCACTGGAATTTGTAATTGAGAGCGGAGACAGACTGGATGCAAGAATTAACAGAAGACTACTGGAGAATATTTTTTTTAAAAAAGCACCTATGCACGACGGAGCTGTTGTTATTAGCAGAGGCAAAATTGTCGCGGCAAGGTGCACTCTGCCCATAACAGAGAATCCTCACCTCCCTGCCGGTTTTGGGATGAGACACAGGGCTGCAGCCGGAATAACGGAACAGAGTGACGCTAATGTAATTGTCATCTCCGAAGAGAGCGGTGACATATCTTTCGTATCAAACGGAGAGATAAGAAAGATTAACAGCATATCGGAACTTAGAATAGCAATTGAGAATTCATACAAAAATGATTAGTACAGAGAGAGTAGAAAACAAGCTGGGGTTCCATCAGATAAGAGCGGCAACGGAGTCTCTCTGCTCCACTACCGCTGCAAAAGTACTGGCCAGAGAGGCAGATTTCTCATCAGATTACCAAACAGTAATAAATAAGCTCAATCTGACAGATGAGATGAGGGTTATCTCTCTGTTCGAAAGCACTTTTCCCGACTCGGGCTTTGTAGATACCGCTCAGTTTATATCTCAACTCGAAAATACAAGCTACTATCTGGATACAGGTCAGGTTTCCCGTTTAAAAACTTCTCTGGAGACAATCAGACAGATTGTTCTCTTCTTTAAGAGCTGTAAAGAGGGACAGTACCCAAACCTGCGTAAGCTGATTGAACCTGTTACCCTGTTTCCTGAGATAAAAAGAAGGATAGATCTGCTTCTCGACAGATTTGGAGAGATAAAAGACAATGCAAGCGACCAGTTGCAGGAGATAAGAAGAGCAATTAAGGATAAGGAGAGCTCAATCTCCAGAAAGATAAGTGCAATCCTGAGAAAAGCACAGCAGGAGGGAATAATTGAGGAAGATGCATCTGTTACCGTGAGAGACGGGAGGATGCTGTTGCCTGTTTCTGCCGCAAATAAAAGGAAACTTCCGGGTTTTATAATGGATGAGTCGGCCTCCGGAAAGACTCTTTATATAGAACCTATTGAAATAGTGGAACTCAACAACATTGTCAAAGAACTACAATTTGCCGAGCAGAGGGAGATTTTGAGGATTCTTGTTGCGTTCTCCGATTTTTTAAGACCTTATGTTCCGGAGCTGCTGATCTCTACGGCAATATTAAGTGAGATAGATTTTATTATTGCAAAAGCCAGAGTTGGCATATCTATGGGAGCAGGATTACCGGTTATCAGTACCAATAAGGAGCTGAGTTTAAGAAATGCAAGGCACCCTTTACTGGAAAAGGCTCTTAAAAGAGAGGGAAAAGAGATAGTGCCACTTGCTTTGTCTCTTAATAAAGATAAACGCATATTACTTATTTCGGGCCTAAATGCCGGAGGCAAATCGGTGTGTCTGAAAACTGTGGGATTGCTTCAATATATGGTTCAGTGCGGGTTTCTTATACCCGCATCCGAGAGTTCGGAAATTACCTTGTTCGACAGAATATTTATTGACATAGGGGACGAGCAATCACTGGAGAACGATCTTAGCACCTACAGTTCTCATCTTACCAATATGAGAGAGATACTTGCAGAGGCATCTGAAAACAGTCTTATTCTTATTGATGAGTTTGGTGCGGGGACAGAACCTACTGCCGGAGGTGCAATTGCGGAAGCAATACTGGCAGAGGTTGAGAAGAGGGGCTGCTTTGGGGTTATTACCACACACTATTCAAATCTTAAATTCTTTGCAAGCAGCAGTAAAGGTGTGTTAAACGGAGGAATGCAGTTTGATGTTCAAAACATAAAGCCACTTTTTAAGCTTGAGACAGGCACTCCCGGAAGCTCTTTTGCATTTGAACTTGCCAGGAAAATTGGCCTCCCCGCAGAAGTGGTTAAAATTGCAGAGGAGAAGGCAGGAAACGACTTTGTTGATATGGAGAGGCATCTTAAAAAAATTGCCAGAAACAGAAGGGCCTGGGAAGAGCGTCTTGCAAAAATAAAGAGTACCGACCGTACTCTGGAGACAATAACCGACAAATATCAGAAAGAGCTTTCGGAGATTCAGCAGCTTAGGAAGAAGATTATTTCCGATGCAAGAGAGGAGGCATCAAAACTATTGTCAGAGACAAATAAAAAGATTGAATCAACAATAAAAGAGATAAGAGAGAGTCAGGCGCAGAAGGAGAAGACCATCGAAGTAAGAAAGGAGCTTGCCAATTTTGGAAAAACCCTGGAGATAGCGGATGAGAGTGTTCAGGATGATAATATTGCCCGGAAGATGGAGCAGTTGATTAAGAGAAAAGAGAGGCGCGAAGAGAAAAAGAGAGAGAAGAAAACGGAAGTTAAGCCAAAAAATGTGACCCCTGTCACAGACAATGGTTTGCTGAGAGTGGGGGATAAAGTGAGGATTAAGGGGGGAGATCTTGTTGGAGAAGTTATAAAATGTGAAGGAAAGACATTCAGCTTAGCAATAGGATCTGTTATAAGCCGTTTGCCGGTTGAGAGAGTAGAGAAGATATCGGGGAACGAGTATGCCCAGATAGTTAAGAGCGGAGCCGTAAAGAAATTCTCTGTCGTGGAGAGTGAGGATATTTCAAAACGCAGACTGGAATTTAAACCGGTAATTGATATAAGAGGAGAGAGGTTGGAGCAGGCCATTGAGATTGTTACCAGATTTGTGGACGATGCTGTTATGGTTGGCATAGGGGAGGTTAAAATTCTTCACGGCAAAGGAAACGGAATACTCAGGGAAGAGATAAGAAAGTATCTCAAAACAATCGGGGGTGTTCAATCGTTCAGAGATGAGGTGCTGCAGATGGGAGGCAGCGGAATAACTGTAGTTAAACTTGATGATTGATAAAAAACAAACTATGAGAAGAGAAATTTTAAAAATTTTACTAACGGTGTTTATTCTGTTTTGTGCTTTCACCTCCTGTGGCAGGAAAGAGAAGCATATTGAGGCACTTGCAAATGAGTTTCTGGACTCTTTTTTTAAAGTTGATTACGAGAAAGCCGCTATGCTTTGTTCTGATGAACTTGGAGACGAGTTAAGGGTTTCACTTAAAAGCATTGAGAGTATGGATGCGTCAATCAGGGAGATGATTATAAAACAGGCATCGGAGGTTAAAAGGGAGATTACAGTGATTGACAAGCACTCAAAAAAGGATACCGTAGTGGTAAAATACAAATTATATTTACCGAGTTTTCCGGGAGGTATGGAGCAGCAACTGTTGGTGGCAAAACCAAACGACCGGTGGATAGTTGTGGAATTGGGGCAGTAAAAACAGATTAATGATAAAGATTACCGATACTCATTCACACACCAGTTTCTCACCCGACAGCAGGATGAGCATACAGGATGCAGCTCTGTGGGCAGAGAAATCGGGTTTGGCCGGGATTGCTTTTACAGATCATCTCGATCTTAAAGCTCCCGGCGGAGATATGAAGTTTGCATTTGATCCGGCTGAACAACAGGAGGAGATAGAGAGGGTTAAAAGAAGAGCGAGGGTTGAGCTGTATAACGGAATTGAGGTTGGTTTGCAACACTGCAACCTCAAGGATATAAAGGATTTCCTTAATAAATTCAGTTTTGACACTGTTATTGCCTCAATACATTTTGTTGACGGGGTAGATCCTTATGAAGGAGAGTATTATATAGGGAAAAGCGAGAAAGAGGCGTACGGAAGATACATGGAGATAATGCTGGAACTGATTAAAGAGTATCCCGATTTTGACATACTTGGCCATTTCGACTACATTGCAAGATATTCGCCGTACAAAACACGGGCTGTTATATACAGAAGTTATGCAGACATTCTGGATGAGATTTTCAGATACCTCATATACAACGGCAAATGTCTTGAAATAAACACCAACACATACAGGTATCGCAACGGGGCCACGCCTGAGCTCGATTTTAACATACTCTTAAGATACAAAGAGCTTGGCGGCAGTATGATATCTATAGGTTCCGATGCCCACACAAGAGAGAGAATAGGGGAGTCATTTGAAGCTTATACAGCAATGGTGAAGAGAACCGGCTTTAACTATGTTGTTCACTTTTGTAACAGGCGTGCTGTTTTTACAAAAATTTAATTTTTCTCTCTGTTGAGTCTCTGCTTCCTCTCTTTTGAGCTGACTCCCGATAATTTGAGATATCGCTCGAATTGTTGCCTTGTTAATATTTTTTCAAAAGCATCTTCGGTCTTTCTTCTCCATTTGATCTGTATCTCTCTGTAGATATCGTGACTTTGCACACCTCCTGCCCTCATCTTATCGAACTCCTGTGTTACTCCTGTAAGGTTTGCCTGTAAAACAGAATCAATCAGGAATACCTGATAGTCATTTAATTTAAGATCTATCTGAAGTCTGTCTGCCTGTTCGGCAGCAAGCTCCACAGGTGTTTTTTGCGGAGGCTGATTTGTCTGGGCATCAATAGTTGAGGTAACAGCCAGCAGGCAGAAAACCAAAAGAAAAAAATTATTAAGCTTCATAATATGTTGTTTTAAACAGCATTTTAGTACCCATTGCCCAACAAAAATAATATTATATTTGTAAAATGTGCTTACAAATAATCATTAATTAATATATATTTATATGAAAAAAAGATCAATAACGGCAAAGTGGTTTAGTACTATTATACTAACCGCAACACTTCTTGGTTTACCTGTCAAGGGTAATACCTGCACAAATATTTTAGTAACCAAAGGCGCATCCAAAGACGGATCGGTTATGGTTACATACTCTGCAGACTCTCATCAGCTGTACGGAGAGCTCTACTTTACAAAAGGGGGGGAGCATAAGCCCGGAACTATGCTAAGGGTTTATGAATGGGATACCGGAAAGTACCTTGGGGAGATTGCCCAGGTGGCTAAAACTTACACCACGGTTGGCAATATGAACGAACATCAGCTTATTATAACAGAGACCACATTCGGAGGGCTTGGAGAACTGGAAGACTCTACAGGTATTATGGATTACGGCTCTCTTATATATATTACACTGCAAAGAGCCAAAACCGCCAGAGAAGCAATAAAGGTAATGGCCGGCCTTGTTGAAGAGTACGGTTATTATTCATCAGGTGAATCTTTTTCCATTGCCGACAAGGATGAGGTATGGGTGATGGAGATGATTGGTAAAGGGACAAAAATTGTAAACGGGAAAAATGTAAATAAGGGTGCAGTATGGGTTGCTGTGAGAATCCCTGACGGGTACATTTCGGCACATGCCAACCAGGCAAGAATAACCACATTTCCGCTTAACGATCCTGAGAACTGCCTCTATTCACCGGATGTAATCTCTTTTGCAAGGGAGAACGGGTATTACAAAGGGAAAGACAAAGACTTCAGCTTCTCGGACACTTATGCACCATTGACTTTCAGTGGTATGAGAGCATGCGAGGCCAGAGTCTGGGCTGCTTTTAACATTCTGGGAGGCGGAATGATAGGAGATAAGCCATATACTCACTATCTCGATTATGCAATGGGGCATAATCCTAATAACAGGATGCCTCTCTACATAAAGCCAAAAGAGAAGGTTACAGTTAAAATGGTTGCAGATGTTATGAGAGATCACTATCAAAACACAGCTCTTGATATGACTAAGGATATTGGAGCGGGTGGTCACGCCCTGCCCTACAGATGGAGGCCTTTAACCTTTGAAGTTGACGGTGCAAGATATACAAACGAGAGAGCGATTGCAACACAACAGACCGGTTTTTGGCTGCTTGGACAGGCAAGAAACTGGTTGCCGGACGAAATTGGAGGAATCCTTTGGTTTGGTGTGGATGATGCTGCAACCTCGGCCTTAACTCCAATATACAGCTCTTCGTTAAGCGTTCCAGAGTGTTTCAGGGTTGGTAACGGCAATATGACTGAGTACTCACCAACTGCAGCTTTCTGGGTATTTAACAGGGTTACAAACTTTGCATACCTCAGGTACGATATGATGTCTGCCGACATTAGAAGAGTTGTGGATGAACACGAAAACACTGCGCTGGAGAGAATACCGGCTATTGATGCTGCCGCTCTGGCTCTACATAAACAATCTCCCCATAAGGCAAGGGAGTTCCTTACCGATTACTCTGTCTCTACTGCACAGCAACTTTTTGACAAATGGGTGAAGCTTGACAGATATATGCTGGTAAAATACATTGACGGCAATGTTAAGAAAGAGAATGCTCCCGGTTGCTTTATGGATAACGGAAGCGGAAAAAACATTCCGGCATCTCCTCTTTTCCCCGGATATAACGAAAAATGGAAAAGAGCGGTAAAAGAGAATGCCGGAGAGAAACTTAA